>QHSV01000213.1 GCA_003221655.1 Candidatus Rokuibacteriota bacterium | reverse complement strand
GGGTAGGTACCGGCATCAGGCCTGGGAGGGGTGGCGATATGAGAAGAATTCCAATGACCTCGCGTCGCGGGTTTTTCAAACTGGTCGCCGTGATGTCGACGGCGCTCGCGGGGGTCCGAACGGCGGGCGCGGCGCAGGCGCAGCCGCTCCGACCGACGCCGAGTTGTCCCGACGCTCCGCAGCCGACGCCTCGGCAGACCGAGGGCCCCTACTTCAAGCCGGACTCGCCGAGGCGCGAATCGCTTCTGGAGCCGGGAATCACTGGGGTGAAGATCGTCGTGGCCGGTGTGGTCCTGTCCACGAGCTGCCAGCCGGTCCCGCGCGCGCTGATCGACTTCTGGCACGCGGACAGCAGCGGAGCGTACGACAACACCGGCTACCGACTGCGCGGCCACCAGTTCACCGACGACCAGGGACGCTATCGTCTCGAGACGATCGTGCCGGGGGAATACCCCGGGCGAACGCGCCATTTCCACGTGAAGCTGCAGGCCCCGAACCGGCCAGCGCTCACGACTCAGCTCTACTTTCCCGGCGATGCGGGGAACGGACGGGATCCCATCTTCAATCGCGACCTGGTGATGCGGGTGCAGGACGCCACCGACGGAAAGGCGGCGACGTTCGACTTCGTCATTCGATCCTGAATCGATGACACCGGTGCGGGTCGCGGCAGTGGGCGTCGGGGGTTGGGGGCGCGTGTTGGCCGACGCGACCCGGCAGGGGACGGGTCTTGCCATCGTGGCCTGCACGAGCCGCTCGGCCGACAACCGCACAGCCTTTGCCAAGGCCTACGGCTGCCGGATCCACCCGAGCTTCGAAGCGGTCCTGGCCGACCCTCATGTGATCGACGACGCGACCTCCATCCTCTTCGAATTCGCCTCGGGCAGCCTGGGGTACCTCGGGACCTCGTGGGTGCACGCGAACCGCACAGCGGTTGTCACCGTGCACGGGACCGAGGCGCAGGCGTGGAGCGAGGCGGATGGCACCCGGCTCTTTCTCGCGCGTCGCGGCCAGGCCGAGCGAATCGCGGTGCCCCTGACGGCGGTGGACCCGGTGGTCGATGAGCTCGCCGAGTTCGCCCGGTGCGTGAGAGACGGGGCGACGCCGGAGGTCGGTGGCGAGGAGGCGACGGCTTCGCAGACCGGACACGCGGTGCGCGTGGACGGCGTGGGCCAGGAGGCACCGCGTCCATGACCGATTTCACGAGCGAGGTTCGCGACGGGATGCGCATCGACTGGGACATCCCGGTCCACATGGACGACGGCCTCGTCCTTCGCGCCGACGTCTATCGGCCTCTCCAGGCGGGCAAGTACCCCGTCATCCTGGCCTACGGCCCGTACGGCAAATGGCTCCACTTCGAAGACCTCTACACCGATCAGTGGCGCCGCATGGCGGCCGAGCACCCGGACGTCCCCGGGGGCTCGACGAACAAATACCAGAACTGGGAAGTGGTCGATCCCGAGAAGTGGGTGCCCGACGGCTACGTCTGCGTCCGGGTGGACTCGCGCGGCGCCGGCCGGTCGCCCGGTCAGCTCGACATCTGGTCGGCCCGGGAGGCGAAGGATCTCTACCACTGCGTCGAGTGGGCGGCCGGGCAGCCGTGGAGCACCGGCAAGATCGGGCTGAACGGCATCTCGTACTACGCGATGAATCAGTGGCAGGTGGCGGCGCTCCAGCCGCCGCACCTGGCCGCGATCTGCATCTGGGAGGGCGCGGCCGATTACTATCGCGATCTCAGCCACCACGGGGGCATCCTCTGCACCTTCGGGAAGGCGTGGTTCCCGTCGCAGGTCATCCGCGTGCAGCACGGGCGCGGCACCAAAGGGTTCCGGAGTCGGATGAACGGCGACTGGGTGTCCGGGCCGCCGACCCTGACCGAGGAGGAGCTCGGCGGCAACCGGCGCGACTTCTACGAGGACTGCTGGCGAAATCCGCTCGCCAGTGACGAGTACTGGCGCTCACGCATGCCCGACTGGTCGCAGGTCAAGGTTCCACTCTTCTCCGCGGCCAACTGGGGCGGGCAGGGGTTGCATCCGCGAGGCAACTTCGAGGGGTTCGTGCGCTCAGCGTCCAAGCAGAAGTGGCTCGAGGTGCACGGCATCGAGCACTGGACGCACTTCTACACCGACTACGGCCTGAACCTCCAGAAGAAGTTCTTCGGCCACTTTTTGAAGGGCGAGGACACGGGATGGAAGAAGCAGCCGAGGGTCGTGCTTCAGGTGCGCCATCCCGGCGAGAGATTCGTCGAACGGCACGAGAAGGAATGGCCGCTCGCCCGCACGCGGTGGACCAAGCTCTATCTGAGCCCGGCCGACCAGAGCCTGGTTCGCGCGCCGATCGGCCGCAGGGGCAGCGTGGCCTACGACGGCTTCAGTGACGGCGTGACTTTTCTCACGCCGCCCTTGCCGAGGGAGACCGAGATCACCGGCCCCATCGCGGCGCGGCTCTACGTCTCATCCCAGACGGCGGACGCTGACCTTTTCCTCGTGGTTCGCGTGCTGACCGCGAACATGAAAGAGGTCGTGTTCCAGGGCGCCCTCGATCCGCACACGCCGATCGCTCAGGGGTGGCTCCGGGCTTCGCATCGTAAGCTCGATCCGAAGCTCACGCTGCCCTATCGCCCGTACCACACCCACGACGAGAAGCAACCGCTCATGCCGGGCACGGTGTACGAGCTGGACGTGGAGATCTGGCCGACGTGCATCGTGGTGCCCGCGGGTTATCGGATCGGGCTCACGGTGCGCGGGCGCGACTACGAGTATCCGGGCGGTCCGTCGACCGGGCTGGGAACACTCGGCGCGGTCTTCACCGGCGTCGGCCCCTTCCAGCACAACGATCCGCGCGACCGACCGCCCGGGGTCTTCGGCAAGAAGGTCACGATCCACTGCGGTCCCGGCCGCCCGTCGCACCTCCTGCTCCCGATCATTCCACCCGCCAGGTAGCGCGCTTCCTTCAGCGCTGGATCGCGCGCCAGATCTTCTCGGCTGTGAGAGGCATGTCGACATGGCGGACCCTGAACGGCGCGAGCGCGTCCACGACCGCGTTGACGATCGCGGGCGGCGCCACGCAGGCGCTGCCCTCGCCGACGCCTTTGACGCCCAGCGGGTTGAGGGGCGACGGCGTCACGGTCCGATCCACCACCAGCTCGGGCATGTCGTCGGCCCGCGGGATCGCGTATTCCATGAGCGTGCCCGTGAGCAGCTGACCGTCCTCGCCGTAGGCGATGCGCTCCAGTAGCGTCTGGCCGAGTCCCTGCGCGAATCCGCCGACGATCTGTCCGTCGATGAGGAGCGGGTTGATCGCGTTGCCGCAGTCGTCTACCGCGACGAAACGCTCGAGCCGCACCTGGCCGGTGTCGCGGTCGACACGAACCACGGCCAGGCCGGCCCCGAAGCTCCACGACGGCTGATCCTGGCGGAAGAACACGGTCGCCTCGAGCCCGGGCGTCTCCTGGGGGGGCAGTCCCATCCCGCGATGCGCGAATTCGCCGACCCGATCCCACCCGACGATCTTTTCGGGCACTCCCTTGACCTGAAACCCGCCGCGCGCGAGCAGAAGGTCCTCCGGACTGGCCTCCAGAATCCTGGCGGCGAGCCGCCGTCCCTTCTCCCTGATCTCCACCGCGGCCTGGGCGAGCGCGTTGCCGCCGAGGCCCGCGCTGCGGCTGCCGAACGTGCCGATCGCTTGCGGCGCGCCTAGGGTGTCGCCGTGGCGGACGATCACGTCGTCGTACGCGACGCCGAGATGGTCGGCGACGATCTGGGCGAAGGTCGTCTCGTGCCCCTGGCCGTGCGGGCTCGATCCGGTAACGGCGGTGACCTTGCCGCTCCGTTCTACCCGGACAACTCCGCTCTCCCAGCCCAGGACATTGGTGGATTCGACATACGCCGCGACACCGATCCCCATGATCTCGCCACGCCTGCGCGCCTCGGCCTGCGCTCGGCGCAAATCTCGATAGTCCGCCAGCTCCACCACGCGATCGAGCGCTCTGGCGTAGTTTCCGGAGTCGTAGGCGACGCCGAACGGCGTGCGGTGGGGGAACGCCTCGGGCGAGATGAAGTTCCGCCGGCGAATCTCGACGGGATCGAGGCGGGTAGCCCGAGCCGCCTCGTCCATGAGGCGCTCGATGAGGTAGACGCCGACGGGCCGCCCCGATCCACGGTAGGGTCCGGTCGGCGCGGTGTTCGTGTACACGCCGATGCTCAGAAGCTCGGCGTTCTGGATCCGATAAGGACCGAAGATATGAGTCGAGGCGGACATCGGAGGCACGAGAGACAGCCCGAGCAGGTGGGCGCCGAGATCGAAGACCGCCTTGGCTCTGAGGCCAATCAGCTCTCCGTCGGCGGTCACCGCGCCTTCGGCTTCCGACACGGCGGCCCGCGCCTGAATGGTGGTGAGCAGGTCCTCGGTGCGGGTCGAGATCCATCTGATGGGGCGACCGAGCTGACGCGCGAGCGTGGCCGCGACGATCTCTTCGCGGTAGAGCGGCCCCTTCACCCCGAAGCCTCCACCGACATCCGGCGCGATGACGCGGAGCTTGTGCTCCGGAAAGCCGGTGACCGCCGCGAGATCGGCGCGGGACAGAAAGGGGTTCTGGGTGGTCAACCACAGGGTCAGCTCGTCGCTGCCGGGGTCGTACCGCGCGAGCACGCCGCGCGGCTCCATCGGGGCTCCGGCCAGCCGGTTGTGGTCGAGGCGCACCTTCACGATATGGGCGGCTCTCGAGAACGCTCCGTCGACGTCGCCGCCCTTGAGCGGCCAGCTGAAGGCCTGGTTGGTCCCGAGCTGGGAGTGGGCGAGGGGAGCCCCGGGCTCGAGGCCGCGTTCGGGGTCGGCGACCGCCGGAAGCGGCTCGTAGTCGACCTCGATCAGCTCGGCGGCATCGCGGGCCAGCGACGGGCTCTCGGCAACGACCGCCGCGACCGGAACGCCGGTCGAGTCCACGACAGCTTCAGCCAGGTACGGACACTGGACCTGCTTGAGTCCCGGCAGCATCGCCATGAAGGGCAGGGGTCGCAACGGACCGAGATCCCTGGCCGTCACGACCCGAACCACGCCGGGGGCTCGGCGAGCCGCGTCGATCCGGAGTGCGGCCACGCGGGCGTGGGCATGCGGACTCCGAAGAAACGCGAGGTGCGCAAGCCCCGGTAGCTTGATGTCCTCGACGTATTGCCCCCGACCCGTGATGAGCCTCGGGTCCTCCGTCCGCTTCAGCGGCCGGCCGACGTACGCCTCGCGGTCGCTCTCGCTCACCGGCCTCACCCGACCATCGTGTGGCTCAGCTCGCCGATGCCCTCGATCCATAGCTTCACCGTGTCCCCGGCCTTCAGGAACATGCGCCGCGGCATTCCCACGCCCGCCGGAGTTCCGGTCAGGACGAGGTCCCCCGGGTGCAGCGTCACGCGGGAGGACAGCATGGCGACCTGCTCGGCCGTGCTGAAGATCATCTTCCCCGTATGGGAGTCCTGCATCAGCTTGTCGTTCACCCACAGCTTCAGCGCGAGGTTCTGAGGGTAGGGGATGTCACCGGCCGGCACGATCCACGGGCCGAGCGGACAGGCGCCGTCGAAGCACTTCTGGCTGAGCCAGTCGTAGTGGAAAGGCGAGGTCGCGGGATTCTTGTCGCGTCTCATGACGTCCCGCGCCGAGAGATCGTTGGCGATGGTGTAGCCGGCCACATAGTCGAGCGCCTTCTCCACCGGCACGTCCCGCGCCGCCTTGCCGATCACCGCGGCGAGCTCGACCTCCCAGTCCACCATCTGCGAATAGACCGGTATCTTGACCCGGGCGCCGGGTCCCACCACCGAGCTTCTCGAGGTCTTGACGAAGTGCCAGGGTTTCTCGCCCAGCTCCTTCATGGTCGGCCCGGGCGCCTGACCCTGGGCACGCGCCATCTCGGCCATGTGATCGGTGTAGTTGGCCGTCGTACACCGTATCGCCGACGAGCACCCCGGCGCGCGCGGCCTGGCCCGCTTGATAACTCAGTAGCTTATAGGGCATCGCTTAGATCCCTCCTTGAAGCGGGAGATCCCGGTGAGGAAAAGGTGGTCGTCGAGGCCTTGCCGAGAGCCCGACGATACCATAGCCTGTCGCACGCGACCGACCACTCGAACGGGGGACCCCATGAAGCAGCTGACGGCCAACGTCTTCGTCGAGACCGAGCTCCGCGGGTGCAATCACGGGATCGTCACAACGTCCGACGGAATCGTGATGATCGACAGCCCACACAAGCCCAGTGACGCCATCAGACTCAAAGCGGACATCGAAGGCCGCGGCCGGCTCCGCTACATCCTGAACACCGAGCCCCACGGCGACCACTGGACGGGGAACGCGTACTTCGACGTCCCGGTGGTCGCTCACGAGGGCGTGAGAACCCGGATCCTGGCCACTGATATGGCCGCGCACGTCGCCCGGATCGCGTCGTTCGGGCCGGAGGAGCCGAAGCTGCTGGAGGGCTATCGGCCCAACGCCCCGGTGATCACCTTCCGAAGCGAGATGAAGCTCCACGTGGGCAACCACACCTTCCGCTTGGTCCACATGCCCGGCCACACGGCCTACCAGGCCGCCGTGATCGTGGAGGAAGAAGGTGTCGTCTTTACCAGCGACAACATCTTTTGCAAGGTGCACACCTGGCTCCAGGAGGCGGATCCTGACCTCTGGCTCGTAGCCCTGGAATCGTTGGGCGGTCTACGAGAGGACACGTTCGTTCCGGGTCACGGGCCCGTGTGCGACAAGCGGTATCTGAACGAGCAGGGCGCGTTCATCCGTGAGTGGGTCGACTACGTGCGCCGCGGGGTCGGGCGAGGGATGACCAAGGAGCAGTGCGTGGCCGACCTCACGGCGATGACGGACCGGTATCCGATGGACGTGGGCCAGGACGGCATGGCGCCAGGCGTGATGAAGATGAACGTCGCCAACCTCTACGACTTCGTGACGGGTGCGGGCATCCATCGACGCAGCTGACCGCTGTGGGGGGGTCCGATAGGCCCCTGATCTCGATCCGAGGCCTCTAACGCTTCGCGGGCCAGGCGTCCAGCGATTCGGGATGACGGTCGGCTCCCGCCTGTACCCGGTAGAGCACCATGCGCGTCAGCGCCGTGACCTGGTGCACGTCGCCGGCAGGGAAAATGACCGTGTCCCCGGGACCGAGCCGCCGCTCGGTGCGTCCGTCACTGAAGAGTCCGCTGCCTTCCATGACGTGGTAGATCTCGTCAGCGCCGGGATGACAGTGGATCGGCGACGTCTGCCCCGGCTCCCAGCACGCGATGGTGATGTCGCTCCGCGGCGTCGCCGTCAGGCTCTTGTGCACGTGATGCTGCGGTGAGAACTCTCGCGCTGCCTTCAGGTCGATGAATTCCATCGCGTGGCCTCCGTCGGCTCAGCCGTTCAGTGGTGGTCGCCTTGCCGGTCGCCATGGTAGCAAGCCTCGTGTGATGCGGCGCACCCCATTTCCGGAACGGGCATTGACAGATCATAGCCATTAGGTAATCCTAATTACTCCTGGCTTGGGTACCTAACCCTGTCGTCGGGAGGGGAGCATGGGCAAGAGCTTCAACCGGCTGATCGCGTGCGTCGTCGTCGCTCTCGCCTCGGTCGTCGGGGCCGCGTCCGCCGCGGACGCGCCTCAGGAAGTCCCCCTCACCATCGAGAAAAATCAGTTCCAGCCCAACGAGGTGAAGGTCAAAGCGAATGCCCCCTTCGTCCTCGTGATCACGAACAAGAGCGCGAAGGCGGCGGAATTCGAGAGCAAGGATCTCCGCGTCGAGAAGGTCGTGCCGGCCGGGAAGACCGTCAACGTCCGGATTCGCGCCCTCAAGCCCGGCACCTATTCCTTCCTGGACGACTTCAACCAGCAGGCGACGGGCCGCATCGTCGCCGAGTGACCGCGCAGCCCATGGGCGGCACGTTCGTCGTCACGCTCCGCGAAGGCTTCGAAGCTGCGCTCATCATGGGCATCGTCTACACGTACCTCCAGAAAATCGGGGCCGAGCGGCACTATCGGTACGCCACGCGCGGTGGCTTGCTCGGCGTGCTCGCCAGCGTCGCCCTGGGAGTGCTCGTCACCGCCATGTCCGGGCCGCTCCTGGACCTCGGCCCCGACGTGATTGGCCTGGCCGTGATCCTCGTCGCGGTGACCGTCCTCACCTGGCACGGGTACTGGATGCAGCAGCACGCCCGAGCCGTGAAAGGCGACGTCCAACGTAGGATCGACGAGGCCCAGGCGAGCCACCGGCTCTGGACCATCGGCGTGCTCGCCTTCACCGGGGTCTTTCGCGAAGGGGCCGAGACGGTCCTGTTCCTGTGGGGGCTCCTGACCCAGGCCACCTCACCGTCGGGCTGGGCCAGCGCCACGGGCGCGGTCCTCGGCCTCGCGATGGCGGCGACGCTCGGGTGGGCCATCTTTCGGGGCGGTCGACACATCAGCCTGCAGCGATTCTTCGCTGTCACCTCGGTATTCCTGCTGCTCCTGGCCGCCGGCATGTTCAGCACGGGCGCCGGCAGGCTGGAGGCCATGGGTGTCCTTCCGCAGTCGTCGATGGCCTGGGACACGTCGCATGTTCTGGACGATCACGGCGTCGTTGGCGGGTTCCTCAATGGGCTGGTCGGTTACCGGGCACGCCCGTCATGGATCGAGGCCGGCAGCTATCTGTTCTACTTGGTCGTCGCCGGCGCACTCCTGTTCAGATCAGGCCCTCCGAAGCCGCGGGCGCGCGCACCCAGGGGGCAGATCCCAGCTCACGCGGCGTGACGCCACCCTGAACCCGTAGACTCTCGCTTCCCTTTCCAACGCGCAGTTAAGGAGCTGTAACGCCTTGGTCGTGATCGCCGGCGTGCTGACTGGCGCATGCTCTGCGCACGCGTTACCATCCCAGCCGACTCCACCCGCTATCGAGGGACTGCGAGGAGGCAACACGATGGCCCAGTCGATCAATCGGCGGGCGTTTCTGAAAGGCGCTTCCACGAGCGCTGCCGCGCTCCTGGGCGGGCCGTTCATGTCCCCGTCACGCGCCGGCGCGGCAGGCGAGCGCCTCGTCGTGGCCGTGGGGCAGTGGGGAATCGAGACGCCGTTCGCCTGGCGCTCGAGCCAGTCGGAAAAGACGCTGTGGGACTGCATGCACGATCCGCTGATCATGCGCGACCCCAAGACGTTCGAGTATCGTCCGGGGCTGGCGACGGAGTGGAAGCCGTCGAACGAGCTGCGGACCTGGACCTTCAAGCTCCGCTCGGGAGTGCAGTTTCACGAGGGGTTCGGCGAGATGACCGCCGAGGACGTGAAGTTCACCGTCGAGCAGAATCTCAAACCCGACTCGCAGGGTGGATCGGCCCCGTTCTTTCGCGCCCACCTCGACCGCATCGAGACGCCGGACAAGCACACGGTCGTGATGCACTTCAAGAACAGGATCTGGGAGGTTCCCTCGAACTTCACCCAGTTCGTCGGCTACCAGAACATCACCTCGAAGAGGTACATCGAGTCGGTGGGGGAGGACAAGGCGGCGCTCCACCCGATCGGCACTGGCCCCTTCCGCCACGTGGAGGGCAAGCAGGGGGACTATCACCGGTTCGAAGCGGTCGCCAACCATTGGCGGAAGACGCCTGCCTTCAGAGAGCTGGTCATCAGGCGAATCCCCGATCCGGCGACGCGCCTGGCCGGACTCCGGTCCGGCGAGATCGACATCGGCAACGTGTTCGGCGACTACCTGGACCAGGCGCGCAAGGCGGGACTACGGATCCACGAGACACCGAATGCGGCGTGCCACTGGGTCGTGCTGCAGGGTCAGACGACACCGGATCGCGAGGACTACTGTCCCGCGTGCCCGTGGGCGGGCGATCCGAGTGACCCCAAGAGCCAGCAAAACGCCCGCAAGGTCCGGCTCGCGCTCAACCTGGCCGTCAACAAGAAGACGATCGCCAGCGCTCTCTGGAAGGGGATGGGCTCCGACGCGCCTTTCGGGTACTGGTACTACCCGTTCCACAAGGGCTTCAGCAAGGACTGGAAGGTCCCGCCCTACGATCCCGAGCGCGCCAAGAAGCTTCTCGCGGAGGCTGGCCACGCCGGCGGCTTCGAGGTCCGGATGAATCCGCTGGTCATGACCTACGCGCTCGATGGGCCGGACATGGTAGAGGCGGTGGCCCTCGACTGGGAGAAGATCGGTATCAAGGTCCGGCGCGTTCCGGAGGCGTTCAGCAACTTCCTGCCGAAGAATCGCGCGCGCAAAACGAACAAGACCCACTGGGTGTACGGCTCGCCGCCCTTCGACGAGCCGGTCCTGGCGTGGCAACGTTGCATCTACTCCAAGGGGCCCTTCAATCTGCTCTGCGACGGGCCATACGACGAGGATGTCGACACGATCTCGCGGGAGCTCGACGGTGAGAAGCGGGCTCGGATGACCCAGGCGTTGGGCCAGAAGCTCTACGACGAATACCGCGGTGTGATGCTCGGGATGAGATCGCTGACGTGGGCGGTGAGCAAGAAGGTGAGCGGCTGGCAGACGCTCGTCTACGTGCCGCTCGAGAACAACTACGAGTACGTGAGCTGATCGGAGGAACCATGAACCTCCATCGTTGTCGCGTCGTCCTGTTCCTCACGGCCGCCCTGCGGATGCTCAGCGTGGGCCAGGGGGATGCCGCCCAGCCCGGAGAAGCGGTGATGGCGTGGCACGTCACGCTCGCGCCGACGTGGTTCGATCCGTCCACCGCCCCACCCCAGATCACACCCTTCGGGATGCTCTACGCCATCCACGACGCCATGGTCCGCCCGCTGCCCGGGCACAAGATGGGTAACAGCCTCGCGGAGTCGTGGAAAGAGAGCGCGGACGGACGGGTGTACGAGTTCAAGCTGCGCAGGGAGCTCAAGTTCCACAACGGCGATCCGGTCACCGCCGAGGACGTGAAGTTCAGCTTCGAGCGGTACCGTGGCACCGGGTTCAAGGAATTCCAGACGCGGGTCGAGCAGGTCGAGATCGTCGATCCCCTGACGGTGCGTTTCCATTTGAAGGAGCCCTGGCCGGACTTCATGACCTACCTGATCATGAAGAGCGTTCCCGAGGGGACCACGCGGGCCGCGATGCTGAAGACCGGCGAGGCGGACATCGCCTATGCCCTGGACGGCCCCGATGCCGAGAACGTGAAGCGCGACCCGAAGCTCCAGATCGTGGCCTCACAGCACGCCTCCATCACCTGGGTCGAGTTCCCCGACCAGTGGGATCCCAAGTCTCCGTGGGCCGACAAGCGGTTGCGCCTGGCGGTGAATCACGCGCTCAATCGCAAGGCGATCAACGAGGCGGCCTGTCTCGGGTACTGCCCGCCGGCCGGCGTCATCATTCCGCGTGTCATGGACTTCGCGCTGCAGGCGGAGCCGCCGTCGTATGACCCACCCAAGGCCAGGCAGTTGTTGGCCGCAGCCGGCTACCCCAACGGGCTCGACGCCGGCGATCTGGTGCCGATCCCTCCGTTCTTCACGACCGCGGAGTCAGTCGTGAACTACCTGAATGCGGTCGGAATCCGGGTGAAGATGCGCATCGTCGAGCGCGCGGCCTTCTACGCCGCCTGGCGGGAGAAGAAGCTGCGCAATCTCTTCATCACCGGGGTGGGGAACTCCGGCAACGCCGCCAGCCGCGTCCAGGAAATCATCTATTCAAAGGGCAGCTATGCGTACGGCGGGTATCCCGACATCGACGATCTGTTCCAGCAGCAGGCCCGCGAGCGGGATCTGCGCAAGCGCGAAGCGCTCCTCTA
>QHSV01000212.1 GCA_003221655.1 Candidatus Rokuibacteriota bacterium | reverse complement strand
CGAATACGCGACGCTGCTCGTCGCGCCGCTCGACCGCACGACGTTCGAGCCCCACCTGGTGTGCATCTACGCGAACCCCGCGCAGGTGATGCGCCTGACGCAGGCGGCCCTGTGGAAGCGCGGCGGCAAGCTCACCTCCTCCTTCGGTGGCCGCATCGATTGCTCGGAGATCATCGTGACGACGATGCGGACCGACCAGCCCCAGGTGATCCTGCCGTGCTCCGGCGACCGCATCTTCGGTCAGACGCAGGACCACGAGATGGCCTTCA
>QHSV01000211.1 GCA_003221655.1 Candidatus Rokuibacteriota bacterium | reverse complement strand
ATGCCGGGTGAAGTACTCGGACTACGTCGTTCCGTCGATCGATCAGCACGTGCTCCACGACGACAAGACGAAGCTCGCGCGACTTCCCATGCCCGACCCCGCGAAGACGGCGCGCCTGCCCGCGTTCCTCGAGCAGTGCGAGGCGCTGGTCCGCGCCAAGCCGCCCGCCGCGATCGGCGCGGTGGCGGTGGGCCCCTGGACCATCGCCATGCTGCTGAGGAATCCCGAGACCATGCTCCTCGACACCTTCGAGGACCCGCAGTTCATCCACGACCTGATGCGGGTCTCGACCGATTTCTGCAAGCTCTGGGGCGACGCGATCGTCAAGACCGGGATCGGGCTCTCGTTCTCCGAGCCCACGGCCTCCATCAGCCTGATCTCGCCCGACAACTACCGACCTGATCCGCTGCGGCTTCACGACCGTGTCCTTCGACCTCGACCAGCAGGCGGATCCGGCGCTCCACGTGGACCAGCTCAAGCGGTTCATGGAGGTCTCGCAAGGGCGGGCCGTGGCCATCGGCAACGTCGACGCGACGAAGTTCGAGCGGTCGTCCAAAGAAGCGATGGTCGCCGACGTCCGACGCTGCATCGACACCGCGGCTCGGCAGTCGGCCTTCATTCTCTCGACGTCGTGCGAGATTCCGCCGCGGTCCGAGCCGGAGATCGTGCAGTGGTTCATGGACGCAGCGCGGGAGTACGGCCGCTACGAGCGCATCTTCGACGGCGCCGAGCCGGCGACGCCGCGCGTCTGACCGGGCGCCAGACGACGAAGGGGCCAACCGGAATCGGCTGGCCCCTTCCTGATTCAGCTGCGCACTACCACTTCACAGGCTTGGAGGGGCGGTGGGCATAGCCGCTGTCCCGCCCGCCGCCGCCACCGGGACCACGCCCGCCACCGCCAGGCCTCCCGCCGCCACCGGGCCGTCCGCCGCCACCCGTGCGAGGCGCCTGCGGGTTCGAGATCTCGACCGTGATCCTCCGGCCATCGAGCTCGCGCCCGCTCAACTGGGAGATCGCGTTCTGTGCCTCCTCCGCCGTGCCCATCTCGACGAACCCGAACCCCCGCGACTGCCCCGAGAAGCGGTCGGTGATCACGGTCGCGGACAGGACGTTGCCGCACTGGGTGAAAAACTCCCGTAGCCCTTCGCTCGTCGTGGAGTACGCAAGGCCGCCGATGTACAGTTTGGATGCCATCTGAACCCCCTCGGACTGTCTTCCGCTCTCTTGCACGCCCCGCGAACGCGGAAGGACTGCTTCATCGGAGGCGAGGTCCGCCTAAACGGCGAACACTCTCAGTGTACACAGGCCACGACCACACGCAACTGGACAACTGACCCGGCGAAGGGGTCAAGCGCCCCGCGCGTCAACGGAACTCCTCTGCCGCAATGGTGTAGGCGATGATCTTCCGATAGAGGGTCTTGGGGTCGATGGCCAAGAGCGCAGCCGCCTTGCCGCGGTGGCCGCCGACCTGGCGCAGGGTCGCGAGGATGTGCTGGCGCTCCATCGCCTCGAGGCTTCCGGTCGACGACGCGGACGGTGGCGTGCCGGAGCCCAGCACTTCGGGGGAAAGATCCGCGGGCTCGATCTCGTCGCCCTTGCTCAGGATGACCGCACGCTCGATGGCGTGGAGGAGCTCGCGAACGTTGCCCGGCCAGGCATACGCCTCGAGCGCGGCGAGCGCCGCGGCGCCGAGCCGCTTGACGCCGTACACGGCGTTCGCCTCCACGAAATGATTGGCGAGGAGCCCCACGTCCTCTCGCCGCTCGCGCAGAGGCGGGATCTGGATGGCGATCGTGTTGATGCGGTAGTAGAGGTCCTGGCGGAACTGGCCGGCTTTCATGGCCTCGGCGAGATCGCGGTTCGTGGAGGCCACGAGCCGTACGTCGACGCGACGCGGCCGGGTTCCGCCGACGCGAAAGAACGTCCCGGTCTCGATGGCGCGCAGGAGCTTCACCTGGCTGTCCGGCTCCATCTCGCCGATCTCGTCGAGCAGCAGCGTCCCGCCGTCGGCGAGCTCGACGAGCCCGGGCTTCGTGCCGACCGCCCCGGTGAACGCGCCCTTCTCGTGGCCGAACAGCTCCGACTCGAAGACCTCGCGCGGCAGGGCGCCGCAGTGGATCGGCACGAACGCCCGCGACGCCCGCGCGGATCGCTCGTGGATCGCCCGTGCCACGAGCTCCTTGCCGGTGCCGCTCTCGCCGAGGATCAGGACCGTCGAGTCCGTCGGGGCCACCCGCTCGATGATGCGCAGCACCTCCTGCTGCATCCGGGCGCTCCGGGTCAGGAAGCCGCCGAAGGGCGCCGCGCCGGGGGCATGGGCGCGGAGGGCGACGTTGTCGCGGAGAAGCTGCCCCTTCTCGGCCGCCTTCCGCACCACGATGTCGAGCTCCTCGATCTTCGTCGGCTTGGTCAGGTAGTCGTAGGCCCCGAGCTTCATGGCCTCCACCGCGGTGGGGACATCCTGGAAGCCCGTCATCACGATCACCTGCGGCGCCTCCGGGAGCGATGCGAGCTCGCGCAGGACGTCGATCCCCTGCTTCTGCGGCATCCGCATGTCGAGCACGACCACGTCGTACGATGTCTCCCGAATGCGCTCGAGCGCGCTGACGCCATCGGCGGCTCCGTCGACGTCGTGCCCCCGACGGCCCAGCTCGCGGATGATGAGCTCGCGAAGATTCCGCTCGTCGTCGGCCACCAGCACACGGAGCGGGCGCGTCACAGCGGCAGCACCACGCGGAACACGCTGCCCTTGCCGGGCGCCGAGCGGACCTCGATCCGGCCGCCGTGGTCGACCACGATGCCCTGGGCGATCGGCCCGAGGCACACCTGGCGCAGCTGGCCCTCGTTCGCGGCGACCGGGGGCAGCGTGGGATCGAGGTCGGTCGCCACGCGGCTCGCGGCAAACCGGGACTGGTGCGACAAAAGCTCGACGGCCTTCAGCACGGCCCCGTTCAGGTCGGTCGGCTCGCGCCGGCTCCCCGGGTCACGCACGAACTGGAGCAGGCTCCCGGTGATCTCCTTGCAGCGATAGGCTTCCTCCTCGATGAGGCCGAGGTAGTGCCGGAAGTCGCCGACCTCCGGCATCGCGGCGGACTCGCCGTGCCCCAGACGGCCCTGGAGCGATTCGGCGCACCCGGCGATCGTCGCGAGCGGATTGTTCAACTCGTGCGCGACGCCGGCGGCGAGCCGGCCCGCCGTCGTGAGTCGCTCCGTGAGGAGCATCCGCCGCTCGAGCCCTTTCGCGAGCGTGACGTCCTCCACCAGGAGGACCGCGTGCGTGCCGCGATCGCTCGCCGACTCGACGGGCGCCGCGGTGAGCCGGAAGATCTTCGAATCGCCGGCGATGATCATCTCTTCCTCGATCGAGCCGACGCGTCGGCTGTGGAACGCCTCGCGGAGGAACCCCTGCACGAGCGGTGCCCGGTCACCCGGCAGGAAGCGCGCGAGTGGGCCGCGGGCGTCGGCCTCGCACGCCAGCGCGCGGGCCCCGGCGCGGTTGACCCGCACCACGTTGAGGTCGGCGTCGAGCACGAACACCCCGAGCGGCAGCGTCTCCAGCACCACCTCGACGAACCGCTTCTGGGTGTCGAGCTCGCGGGTCCGGTCGGCGACCATCCCCTCCTATTGCGCGTGTCCGACCAGAGATCGCGGCTCTGCATCGGCCGTCGCTCCTGCACGGCGCGCCCGGTGACCCCCTCGCCCCGGCGAAGCCGAACCGCCGACACCATCTCCGGCGGCACGTCGAGGCTCGCCACCATGACCAGCTCGTCCGTCGGCGGATCGAACGTCGAGACGCTACAGGAGTCGACGCCGAGCACGCCGCGCACTTCCTCCAGGATCATCCGGATCGTCCGGCCGACGTCGAGGCTCGCGGTGACCGCCCGGCCCGCCGCGAGAAGCGCGCGTGTCTCGCGCGCCCCCCGAACGCTCTCGTCGGCGAGGCGCCGCTGCTCGATCCCCAGGGCCACGGGGCGTGCGAGCTCGGCGACCACATCGAGGTCCGTGTCGTCGAGGGCTCCGGGACGTGCGGCCGCCAGCGTGACCGCCCCCAACACAGTGCCGCCGGATGTCAGGGGGACGAGCGCCACCGCACGGTAGCCGAGCGCGGCAAACACGCGGAGGCTCGCCTCGGGCGCCGGATCGCGCTCGAGGTCGTCGACCCGCACCCCGGCCCCGGTGGCCACGACGCGCGCGAGCAGCGTTCCCTCGAGCGCCATCCACGTCCCGCGCCGCGGAGGCGCCGGGCCTCCCAGCGCGGACAGGTCGATGACCTCGAACTCACCGCGCTCGGCGTCGCGCAGCAACACGTTGATCGCGTCGAACCGCACGAGCTTGGCCGCGCCCTCGGCGAACGCGGCGAACACCTCGTCGAGCGTGTGGCGCGACGTGAGCAGCCCCGTGATCCTGTCAAGCACGGACGCGCGCAGGGCCAACCGCTCACGATCGTACCGACGGTCGATGGCCGTCCCGAGCTCATGCGGGAAGCCCGCCGGCACCGTCGCCGCCGTCAGGCCCGCGATTCGACCGAGTAGGACCAGTTCGCCGACGCGCCCGCCCGGCGCGCCGAGCGGCATCCTCAGCAGCGCCGCGGGCCGGCTCCGGGACGCGCCCGGCGGCACGATGCGCGTGAGTCGCGTGCCGCGGGCCGGCGTCGTGACGACCGTCGTCAGCCAGCGCCGGAGCGCAACAGGTGCGCGTCTGGCGCCGGCAGTGACGACGATGGGCGCCTGACACTGCGGCCGGAACGCGAGCGCACCGGCCGTGGCGCCGGTCAGGTCCACCAGCCGGCGCAGGGTCGCGGCAAGCCCCTCCGTCACCGACGGAGCGGCGGAGATCATGCTCACCAAGTCGTGAAACGCTCGCGCGCTCTTCATGACATCACGCCGGTGTGAGCAGTCGCCCCGGGAGGCTCCCGGTGTGCTCACCGCCCTTGATGACGAAGCATCCGTTGACCAACACGTGCTCGATACCCGACGGGTACTGGTGGGGCTCCTGGTAAGTCGCGCGGTCGGCGACATGGCGCGCGTCGAACACCACGAGATCGGCTTTCGCCCCGACCGCGACGACACCCCGGTCTTTGAGCCCGAGGCGGCGCGCCGGGAGCGCCGTCATCTTGTGAACCGCCTGGGGCAGCGTCAGCACGCGCTCCTCGCGCGCGTACTCCCCCAGGACGCGCGGGAAGGTGCCGTAACTCCTGGGGTGCGGCTTGCCCGTGGCCAGCTCACCGTAAGGCGCGAGCGCCGAGCCGTCGGAGCCGATCATCACCGCCGGGTGGGCGAGGGCCCGCCGCAGGTCGCGCTCGTCGAGCTGGAAAAGGATCATGGACCCCTTGCCGCCCTCGGCAATGATCAGCTCCAACGCGGCGTCGAACGCGTCCATACCGCGGCTGGCCGCGAGCTCGGAGATCCGCTGTCCCTCGGCGTCCTTGCGACGGGTGCACGAGGCGACCATGATGTTCTCCCACCCGATGCGGTCAAGCAGGCCCGGGCCGGTGGTCGGCGCCTCGACGTCTCGGCGGATGCGCGCGCGGACGTCCGGGTCGGCGAGACGTGTGAGCATGGCATCGATCCCGCCTTCGAGGGCCCAGTCCGGCAGGAGCGTCCGTAGCGTCGTGCTCGACGCGGTATACGGGTAGACGTCGGCCATGACGTCGAGCCCCTCGGCGCGCGCGGCGTCGACGAGCTCGAGCGCGTCCGCCACCTTGCCCCAATTCGGCCGGCCGGCGGCCTTCACGTGGCTGATCTGCACCGGCAGGTCGCCCTCGCGCCCGACGTGGATCGCCTCCCGCACGGCATCCAGCAGCGTCGCCCCTTCCCCCCGGATGTGGCTCGCATAGAAGCCGCGATGGCGTCCGGCGACGGTAGCGAGCGCGACGATCTCCTCGGTCGTGGCGTACGAGCCCGGCGCGTAGATGAGTCCGGTCGAGAGTCCCCAGGCGCCGTCCTCGATCCCGTCGGCGAGTAACGCCTGCATCAGGCCAAGCTCGGCCGGCGTCGGCGCGCGTCTCGCAAAGCCCATCGCCGCGACCCGGAGAGTGCCGTGACCGATGAGCTGGATCACGTTGACGGCTGTGCCGCTCGCGTCGAACGCCCGGAGGTAGTCGCCGACCGAGCGCCAGCGGAAGTCCATGCCCGCCGGCACGTGGAGCGCGAATCCGCGCAGGTCGTCCAGGAACTCGTCCGAGACCGGTGCGGGTGAAAATCCACAATTGCCGACCACCTCGGTGGTCACGCCCTGTCTCACCTTCGACTCGGCGCGGCGGTTCTCCCAGAGTCGCCAATCCGAATGCGAGTGCATGTCGATGAAGCCGGGTGCCACGACCTTGCCCGACGCGTGCAGGTTGGTCCCGGCGGGTTCGCGGTGCAAATCGCCGATGGCCGCGATACGGTCGTCCATGATCCCGACGTCCGCTCGGGCCCCCGGGCGCCCGGTGCCGTCGATGACTTGCGCACCCTCGATCTTGAGATCAAGCACGGGCGGAGGGCGGGCTAGACGATCGCCGCCTGCGAGAATGCGAGCACCCGCTCGCACCACGCGGCCACCCCAAGGAGGCGCGCCGACCCTCTCGCCGCCTGGACGAGCTGGATCGCGTGGGGGAGCCCCGACACGGCGATCCCGCTCGGCAGCGAGATCGCCGGAACGCCGGCGTTGCTCCACGGCGCGCAGAGCGAGCCGTCACCCGTGGACCCGAGTCCAGCCGGCGCGGGCGCGGGCGCCGTGGGACAGAGCAGCGCGTCGTGCGCCGCCAGCAGAGGCATCACGTCGTCGCGGAACGCGAGGCGGGCGCGGTTCGCGTCGACGTACGCGGTCGCCGAGTGGCGCAGCCCGGCTTCGACGAGGCTCCGCATCTGCGGGCCGTAGTCGCCGCCGTGCTTGCCGAACCAGGGGGCGTGATAGGCGGCGGCCTCGACCTCCAGCACGGTCAGTCCCGCGGCGTGGATCCCGCGAAACGATGGAGGGAGCTCGACCTTCGACACCGTCGCGCCGGCACGGAGAAACGCGTCGGCGGTGGCCTCGACGTGGCCCGCGACCTCGCCCGAGGCGCGGCCCAACAGCTCGGGCGCGAGCGCGAGGCGTGGCGCAGTCACGGGCACCGGATCGAGGTTCGTTCCCGAGAGCACGGACATCGCGAGGGCGGCGTCGGCGGCGCTCCGGGTGAGCACGCCGACGTGATCGAGCGACCACGCGAGCGGGATGACACCGGCGACCGGCACCAGCCCGTGCGTGCCCTTGAAGCCGACCACACCACAATAGGCGGCCGGCCGCAGCACCGAGCCGACCGTCTGGGAGCCAATCGCCAGCGGCACCATCCGCGCGGCAAGGGCGGCCGCCGATCCGGCCGACGAGCCTCCCGGGGTGTGCCCCTGATTCCACGGGTTCCGCGTCGGCGCTGGATCGCGATACGCGAACTCGGTCGTCACGGTCTTGCCGACGATGATCGCGCCCGCGGCGCGCAGGCGCGCCACCGCCGGGGCGTCGACGCGCGGGCGGGTGTGAGCGAAGGGCTTGGCGCCGCCGGTGGTCGGCATGCCCGCGACGTCGAAGATGTCCTTCACGCCGACCGGGACGCCGTGCAGCGGGCCCCGGAGCGTCCCCGCGCGGGCCTCCGCCAGACGCTCGCGCGCCGTCGCGAGGGCCTCGCTCCCGTCGACGTGGGCCCACGCGCTGAGCTCGCCATCGAGCGCGCGGATCCTGGCAAGGCACGCGTCCACCAGCTCGACGGGGCTCACGGTCCCGGCGCGGATCGCCTCCGTCAACTCCCGGAGGCCGAGCGCCGCGAGCTCAGCGGATCGCATCGAGAACCTCCGCCACGACCTCGAAGCGCCCGAACGAGGGCATTAGATAGGCGCCCGCGTAGCGCGCCCGCACCGAACGGACGAGCTCTTGCGCCATCTCGATCCCGACCCGGAGCGCGCCGTCTCCCGCCTCGCGGAGCCGGCGGCGGACCGCGTCGGGAATCGTGATGCCCGGCACCTCGTTGTGAAGGAACTCCGCGTGCCGCGCGCTGTGCAGCGGGAGGATCCCGACCACCACCGGGACGGGCGAGCCGCCGGCGCGGTCGAGAAAGCGATCGAGGAGCTCGAGGTCGTACACGGGCTGCGTCTGCACCCAGCGCGCGCCCGCTTCGACCTTTCGATGGAAGCGGTCGATCTCCCGCGCGACGTCCTCGGCCGCCGGGTTCAGCGCGGCGCCCACACAGAACGAGGTCGGCTCGCCGATGCTGCTGCCGGTTGCGTCGTGCCCCTCGTTCATCCGGCGGATGATCTCGATCAGACCCACGCCGTCCACGTCGAAGACGGCGGTGGCGTCCGCGTAGTCGCCCGCGCGCGGGGGGTCACCGGTCATCGCCAGGATGTTGCGCACGTCGAGCGCATGGGCGCCGAGCAGGTCTCCCTGGATGCCCATGAGGTTCCGGTCACGGCAGGTGAAGTGCATGTTGATGTCGAGCCCGGTCGCGTCGCGCACGAGGAGCGCGGTCGGCAGCACCGCCATCCGGACCCGCCCGAGGGAGCCGTCGTTGATGTCGACGATGTCGACCCCTCGCTCCCTGAGGAGCTTTGCGCCCTGAACGAGCTTTTCGGCGGTATGGCCGCGCGGCGGATCCAGCTCCACCGTGACGACGAACTCTCCGGCCGCGAGCTTGCGTCCGAGCACGGTGGCGGGCCGCGCGACGTGAAGCCCGGGCGACGCGCTGGCCGTCACCGGGCGGACCGTGACCGTCGCGCGTCGGGTTCCGGGCTGGATCGGGCGCTTCCGGTCGAGCACTTCGCGCATCGCCGCGATGTGCTGGGGCGTCGTGCCGCAGCAGCCGCCGATGAGCCGCGCGCCGGCGTCCACCATGCGCTCCGCGTACTCCGCCATGTAGGCCGGCGACGAAAGATAGATGAGGCGCTCGCCAATCCGGCTCGGAAGCCCCGCGTTGGGCTGGATGGCCAGCGGCAGACCGCCCGCCTCGGCGTGCAGCTGCTCGAGCACCTCGTAGAGCGTGCTCGAGCCGACCGAGCAGTTCGCCCCGAGCGCCTGGAGGGGGAGCGCGCGGAGGGAGCGCGCGACTTCCGCGGCCGGTCGGCCCGTGAACGTGACGCCGTCGTCCGTGAACGCCATCTGCGCGACGATCGGCACGTCGGTGACCGAGCGGATCGCCATCACCGCGAGCGCGACTTCCTCGAGGTCGGAGAACGTCTCGACGACGAATGCGTCGACGCCGCCCTCGAGCAGCGCCTCCGCTTGCTCGCGGAACGCTGCGCGCGCGTCTTCGGCGGTCACGGTTCCGAGCGGCGCCAGGTACTTCCCGAGCGGGCCGATCGAGCCGAGCACGAGAACGTCGCGGCCCGAGCTCTCGCGCACGTCGCGGGCGAGCGCGACGCCGCGGCGGTTGATCTCGCGGACCTGCCCGTCCAGGCCGTGCACGGCGAGCTTGAACCGGTTCGCGCCGAACGTGTTCGTCTCGATGCAGTCGGCGCCGGCGGCGATGTAGTCGGCGTGGATCGACTGGATCAGCCGCGGGTTGTTCAGGTTGAGGACGTCAAAGCACGCGTCGAGCGAGACACCGCGCGCGTAGAGCAGCGTGCCCATCGCGCCGTCGCACAAGAGGGGCGCCGCTTCCAGGCGACGGCTAAGCTCGTACGACAGCTCGCGCAAGAGCTCCATCCGGCCCTCGCGGCACGGCAGTCCGCCGCCGGTCGCGATGATCTCGCCGGACTTCAGCTTGAGGGCCTCGAGCGCCTCGGCCTCGAGCTGGCGGAATCGCTCCTCCCCCGCGTCGTGGAAGATCTCGGGGATCGAGCGGCCCTCGCGCGCGACGATCATGTCGTCGGTCTCGACCAGGCAACGCCCGAGACGTCGGGCGAGCAGCCGCCCGCAGACCGACTTGCCGGCACCCATGAATCCCACGAGCACGATGTTATCCCGCCGCATCCTCCGCATCGTATCAGATCGTGCCCCCCGAGACGGTCGGCCGGGGGTGACGCCGCACGGTCTACCGGTGCACGGTCTGGCGGGCGGGCCGGCGGCGGTACGCGCAGTCGGGCATCCAGCACCGCGCGCACTGGCTGAAGTAGTGGTCGACCCTCGCTCGGGCTCCGGCGGCGGCGATCAGCGAAATGGACTTCACGGGGGTCATGAAGCAGGCCGCGTTGAGGGTGACACCGACCGGGTCGCCCGGACACACACGGAACAGCAGCTTCTGCTGGGCCACGTCCCAGCGCCCGTAGCCGGGGCTCATCCGGTTCGTGACCGGCAGGCCGAGGGGGATCGCCTACTGGCAGAAGAGATCGTTCACGTGCTCGGCCAGGCTCTCGACGGCGCCCGATCCCACGCTGTCGAGCATCGCCGCGAGCGGGAGTTCGCGCGCCTCCCACAGCTCGCCGGCGCGCCGCTCGAGCCCGTCGCCGATCGTGCAGACGGCGGCCGCCACCCATTCGACCGGGCCCCACAGGCGGCCGACGTCCGGGATCGTCAACGTGACGCCGTCGACGTCGATCGTGTCGGCGCCCTGCCGCGTGACCGCCAGCCAGCGGACGACGGCGCGCGGCGTGATGAGGCCACGCCCCAGGGCGAGCGCGTCCGCGAAGAGCGCCAGCACCTCCGGGCCGGGGGTGTCGACGGACGCCTTGTATCCCTGGAAACGGAGCACTTCGTCGGGGTCGATCGCCAGCGGGAGCGCCTCGAGGACTCGTGGCGCGGTGGACAGCGGCGCGGTCACTTCGGAGGGCGTCGTCGGCTCACGATCTCGGCGATCCGGCGGATGTG
>QHSV01000210.1 GCA_003221655.1 Candidatus Rokuibacteriota bacterium | reverse complement strand
CCATATTAGGGACGGTGTACAGCTCCAGCACCGTGGCGAACATGGAGCTCGCCCGGCAGGCCGGGATCCCGCAGATCAGCGGCTCCGAGTCAGTGCTGGTCGTCCAGAAGGGGAACCCCAATATCTTCCTGACGTCCTTCAGTCAGCAGGTCGGGTTCGCCAAGCTCGTCAAATGGCTCGTGGAGGATCTTAAGGCGGATCGGATCGCGCTGATCTACGTCAACAACGCCTTCGGCAAGGGCGGCCACGATATGTTCGTGAAATTTCTCAAGGACCGCGGCAAGTCCGTCGTGGTCGACATTTCCACCGAAGCGCAGCAGGCGGACTTCACCGCCGAGCTGACCCAGGTGCGGGCCTCCGGGGCCACCCACCTCATGATCTACAATCACGAGGAGGAGAACGCGCGCATCATGATTCAGATGCGCAAGCTGGGGCTCAAGGTCGAGCCCGTCGGCGACAACCTGTGCGCGCAGACCACCATCGATGCCGGCGGCGAGGCGATGACCGGTGCGCGCTGTCACGTGCCGATGACGGCGCTCTCGCCGGTGCCCAGCATGCTGGACATGGGCCGGCGGTTTCAGGAACGGTTCGGCAGGGTGCCCGATCACAACGGATTCAAGGGATACATCGGCGCCCACCTCATGAAGGCCGCGGTCGACCGGGTGGGTGCGTTCGACCAGGACAAGGTGCGCGACTGCCTGCACAACAACCTGTTCACGGCGGCCGACGAGCCCGGGCTCCTGATGGACACGTACGTTGACGAGAAGGGGGACGCCGACCGAGGGAGCTTCATCGTGGAGGTGAAGGGCAAGAAGTCAGAGGTGGTGAAGGTCCTGCCCCTGCTGGGGGGCCCGTACACCAAGCGGGCCTGCCGCTAGGTGACGATCGTCGCCGGCGCGTATGTCGCGATCTCGATCGAGTTGTCGTCGGGGTCCCGGAGGTAGATCGAGTCGATCGGCCCTTCGGCGCCGCTGCGTTTCACCGGACCCTCGATCAGCGGGACGCCACACACCGCGAGGTGCGCGATCCACTCGTCGAGCGGGGCGCTCGTGACGAAGCAGAGATGACCCGGGCGGGGCGGCGGCTGGTCCGACGGAAGTGCGCTGGTGTGCTCCAGGTTGATCTTCTGCCGGCCGACGCGGAGCGCGGTTCGGCCCCGGCCGAACGTCTCCACCTCGATGCCTAGAACTCGGCGATAGAACGCGCACGTCGTGTCCATGTCGCGGACGATGAGCACCAGATGGTCCAGCCGATCGACGGAGAGTGTCGGCATGGTGCGGATTCTACACTCGCCGTGCCCGGCGTGTCACGTGGCGTCCCGCCGCCCGCCAGTCTTGACACCCGAGGCGAGGCGGCGCACTGTCTTCATCACCCTGAGAAGGAGGCACCCATGGCCATAACCCTCTCGCATGGTGGACCCACGATCTATCGTTCTGCCGAACCCTCCAGGCAGGTGCTGGTCGGCACCATCGAAGGGGTGGTGTGCCTGGAGCGTGATTCCGGTGGCGGCGGGTGGCACGTCGCCCATCGGACGCTGACCGATAAGCACGTCCACGCCCTCATGATCGAACCGGAAAGCGGCACGATCTTCGCGGGGATGAAGCACGGCTCGATGTTCGTCAGCGGGGATGGCGGCCGCACCTGGGACCGTCGAGACAAGGGACTCACGGAGCAGAACGTGTACAGCCTCGCGTGCGCCCGCCTCGCCGACGGCGTACGCGTCTTCGCCGGGACGGAGCCCGCCCACCTGTTCTACACCGATGACCTTGGACGCGGCTGGACCGAGCTCCCGGCGTTACGTTCGGTGGACACGTCGCGCTGGAGCTTCCCCGCCCCGCCCGGCGTCGCCCACACCAAGCACATCAACTTTCATCCGCGGGACGCTCGGACCCTGTTCATCGGGGTGGAGCAGGGCGGCCTGCTGAAGAGCACCGATGCAGGAAAAACGTTTCAGGTGATCCCGGGGATGGACGACGACGTCCACCGCACGGTGATCAATCCGCTGAACCCCGACCGCATCTACATCACGACGGGCATCGGGATGTACGTGAGCGGCGATGGCGGAAAGACGTGGGAGCAATGGACCGACCTGCACCACGAGATCGGCGGGTATCCCGACCTCCTGGTGCTTCATCCAAGACAACCGGAGCTCATGTTCGTGGCGTCGGCCGAGAAGGGCCCCGGGTCCTGGCGCAAGAGTCATTTCGCCGGCTCTCGAGTCTCCAAGAGCACCGACGGCGGAAAGACCTGGCAGGTGCTCCGTCAGGGGTTGCCCGACCGGCTCCGGCCCGCGTTCGAGGCGATGTGCCTCGAGGACTGGGGAGACTCCTTCTCCCTCTTCGCCGCGACGGCCACGGGTGAGGTGTGGTGCAGCGACGATGGCGGCGAGCACTGGAGTGAAGCCGTCACGGGCCTGGCGCCCATCTCCAAGGGCGATCACTACGCCGCGTTCGTCACGGCCTGAACGACACCCGGCAGCAGTGCTGTCTTGCCGCCCCGACGAGTTGTCGGGGCGGCTCACATCTCCCGGGTTGTCGACGCCTCAGTGGTAGCTCGAGCGTGGGAGTTGAAGAAATCTGGCCCGGCCTCCCTTGAGGCGCCTTAGGATGGCGCTTTCGACGAAAGCGATGCGGGGAGCACTCGACTCACTTCGGCATGCGCCATCACAACATCCGGAGAGTCCTGCAGCGCGTCATGGTACTTGAGCTGGAAATCGCTGCTGCCTCCCGATTTGAGCAACCGGTACGCGCCCTGTAACACGCCCGCGCAGGTCTCCTCTGTAATCGGGTCGTCCGCATCCACGGTCGCGTCAATCTGCGCGACCATCGTCGAGAGCGACCGCAGCCAGGCGAACTGCGGATCCGTCATGACAAGGTGAAGCAGCTCGCCGGCCTGGACCGCTCCGCGCCGGTCTTCGTATCGGCGACGCTCACGGTCCAGAAGTACCAGGTGAAGCTTCATCAACCGAGCGCTGAGCTCTCGGAGGCGTTCGCGATCGTGATCCACGACTTTGACCTACGGCACCGTCAGGACGATCTTCCCGCGTGCATGGCCTGCGCTGAGGTCGTGGACTACACGCATGGGGATCTGGTGGCTGCCGTGAGAACGGTGCACCCAAGAGGACTCGGTGCCATGGAGACCCCCTCTGCGACGATGATACGCACCGCTGGCATAATCGGCCACCGCCGGCCCCGGCTGGTTCACCGCCGACGTAAGGCCCGACTCACTGTCGGCGGTCCATTATTACGGAATGGTCTCGTCGGCGCGGATCCGCACTGCCTGAGGGATCGTTAATCCGAGGGCCTTGGCGGTTTTTAGATTTATCACCATCTCGAACGTCGTGGGGTGCTCGACTGGAAGGTCGCCAGCCTTGGCGCCCTTGAGGATCTTGTCGACAATCGTGGCGGCGCGTCGGTTCAAGTCGACGGGGCTCGCCCCATAGAACATGAGTCCACCGGCCTCCGCATGCTCCCTTATCCCGTAGACTGCCGGCAGGCGGGCCTTTTCTGCCAGGCGAGCGATCTGTATCCGGTTATCGATGAACATCCCTTCCACCAGAACGATGATCGCGTCCGCTCGCTCTCTGGTCATCGCCGCGAAGGCACCGTCGAAGTCGCTGGGACCACGCGCTTCCAGGGCTTGAAGGCGCACTCTCAACGTCCGGGCTGCCACCTCCGCTTCTCGTAACTGGGGCTCGTTGCCTGGATTGGCCGGATTCCAGAGGACGGCCACGCGGGAAACCTTGGGAACCAGCTCCGTAAGGAGTTGCATCTGTTTCCCGATGAGCTCGGGGGCCATCAAGGACAGCCCGGTGACATTTCCCCCCGGCCGGCCGAGGCTGGCGACAAGTCCGGTCGCCACGGGATCGACAACGGCCGACATGACGATGGGAATCGTCCTCGTCGCATCTCGCGCGGCCTTCGTCGCCGGCGTGGAGTACGCCACGATGATGTCAACCTTGAGACGGACCAGCTCGGCTGCGAGGTCGGGGAGCCGATCGTAGCTTCCCTCAGCGAATCTGGCCTCGATGCTGATGCTCTTGTTCTCTATGTAGCCAAGGCCGTGCAGCCCTTGCCGAAAGGCGTCAGAAAGCGCTATGCGTCTCGGATCGGAAGCTGAGCCAATCGACAGATAACCGACTTTGGGCACTTTCGGCGGCGCCTGGGCCACGGCTGCGAGCGGCACGCCGAGCACACTCAGAGCAAGGCCGCCCAGGAATGCGCGGCGGTCGATAGCTATAAGGCTGGGACTGCTCATCTGCCAGGAAGCTAGGACACGCACGGGTCCTGGTCAAGAGAGGACCCGATCACTTTCACTCCGCAGGAAGTGCCGTCACGGACTCGTTTGGCGGGTTCGGATGTACGGGTTACCCGCGTGCTGGGCCTGGAAATCCGTCCAGGCGTCGATGTCGCGCTCCTTGAACTTGCTTAGAAACTCCCAGCTCGTCGCTTTCAGGACCTGGTCGGGCAGGAACGTGTACCAGGCGATGCGCAGCCCGAGGGCGAAGTGCTCGGACAAGGTCAACGGCTTCGGCAGCTTGCCCTGCATGACGGAGAGCGTGCCGGACACCGCGGCGCGCGCCTGCCGGACTTCCCCGACCGAATGCGGCGATTCGAACTGCACCCAATCGACGCGGCCGCGCTTGAGGTACGCATTCAACCGCTCCATGAGCTCGCCCATGCCGCCGTTCGCAGCGTCGCGGGCGTAGCACTGGGCCATGATCACGAAGTCCGGATCGAGCTCATCGCGCGCTCGTACGGCAGCCTGGTAGCGCTCAACGGCCGCGTCGAGGGAGACCACCTCGATCCCGGACATCTGTGTGCTGCGCTTGCCCTCCACCGGCTGGTCGTCGATGCGAATGCCGGCCAGGCCGGCGCGGATACTCTCGTGGACGAGCCGGCGTACGGCGGGTGGGCCGCCGTGGCCGGTGTCGCCGTCGAGGATCACGGGAAAGGAGACCGCGCGGGCGATGTAGCCGCCAAACTGGACGCACTCGGTGGCGGAGAGGACGCCGGTGTCAGGGAGTGCCGTGTAGTTGCCGCCGGTGATGCCGGTGCCCACGAACGCTGCTTCGCAGCCCGCGGCCTCCATGATCTTCGCGTGGAAGGCATTGGGCGTGCCCAGCACGGCCAGCACTCGATCGTCGCGAGCCAGGAACGACCGAAGTCTGGCGGAAGGTCGCGGCGCGAGGCGATCAGGCACGGGCCGGGGCTACTGGTGCTGGTCTGAAACGACGGTAGAACCGCAGCGCATTGTCCCAGAACAGCTTGCGCTTCGTCGGCTCCGGCAGATCCCAGGCCATCACCGTGTCCACCGATTTCGGAAACCAGCTTTCGCCGTGCGGGTAGTCCGACGCGTACATCAGAATGTCTTGGCCCAGGAGCTGGATGACGGCCCTCGTCAGCTCAACGCCTTCCGACATCTCGATGGTCTGGAAGAAGCGCCCGGAGGTGATGTAGTCGCTTGGCTTCTGCTTGAGCGGCGGCAGGGCCCGAGCGACGGACTGGGCATGCTCGTCCAGGCGCTTGGCCCAGAACGGCAACCATCCGTGGCCGGCCTCGAGCACTCCCAGCCGCAGATTCGGATACCGGTCGAGCACGCCCGCGCCGATGAGGGCGGCCATGTTTCGCATGCCGCACCAGGGATGCGCGGCCGAGCGCTGCAACCACAAGTTCTCCCACGTGTCGAGCCCGCCGGGCGCGTAGGGCGGCATGACGGTGAACGTGTGGAGCACGACCGAGAGGTCGTGGTGCTGCGCCGCCGCCCAGTACGGTTCCAGGTCCGGATGATCGAGCGGCATGCCATAGGGTGCGTAGCAGAAGAGCGACAACGCCCACGGCTCCCGGGCGCACCGCTCGACCTCCGCCAGACTGTCCCGCACGTTCCGGCCGGACACCAGGATGACTCCACTCAGCCGGTTCGGATAGGCGGAGCAGTAGT
>QHSV01000209.1 GCA_003221655.1 Candidatus Rokuibacteriota bacterium | reverse complement strand
ATAGCGACTCCCTTTGCGTTCTTCCCCTTAGCATTCGGTGCGTACACTACGTTGCCATAGAACCCGTGCATCCCCGGATACGTCCCGGTTGCAATGGACGCGGAGTTCATCATGGTGAAGGTTGGATAGACGGCGTGGTGATCCGCGAAGACGACCCCTGATCGCGCGAGGGCGAAGTAATTCGGCATGTTTTCCGAGGTGACATCGTCCGCTCGCAGCCCGTCCCAAACGAAGATGATGACCCTTCGCGCAGCTGGCCCGCCCTGCTGTGGTGCTGCGGGACCACCTGCGAGTCCGAGCACAATTAACGACAAGGCGATCAAGAAAATGAATCTCCGCGCGGCCGCAGCTTCCTTGATACGCTTCCGCATGGCGCGTTCCTCCGGTGGCCGCCTGCCAGGGCGGCCGGCTGGTCGTGTACTTCACCAACCGACTGGGGACGCCGCCCACTGTCCTCGAGCCAGCGTCTTTGCATCTCATGACACGCCTCTCGCTTCCCTTCTTACGGGGCGGGCGTTCCGGATCCGTAGAGGCCGGCGTCAAAAATCGCGTCAAAAGCAGCATGGCCATCGCTCGGGGGGCCGTGCTATCGTCCGCCACACGCTCAGGCTATGCCGCGTCTCAATATCGTTCTGCTCGGCGGGTTTCAGGGACGAGTCGACGCGTCGGCGCCCTTGACGTTGCCCACCCGGAAGTCGCAGGCACTCCTCGCGTTCCTCGCGCTCCCTCCCGGCCGATCGCATCCCCGGGGGAAACTCGCCTCCTTGCTCTGGGGTGGCATGCGGGAGCCGCAGGCGAGGAGGGGCCTCCGGCAGTCACTCTTCACGCTGCGGAAAGCTGTGGATGCGGAGCCGCCGGCCTTGCTGATCGATGGCGAGAGCGTCGCCCTGAACCCGGCCTCGGTCGACGTGGACGTGGTGGAGTTCGAGCGGCAGGTCGCCGAAGGCACGCCGGCCGCCCTCGAACGAGCCGCCACGCTCTATCGCGGCGAGCTGCTCGAAGGCCTCGCCCTCCAGGAGGCGCCGTTCGAGGAGTGGCTCCTCGCGGAGCGCGAGCGACTGCGTGAGCTGGTGCTCGAAGCGCTGGCGAAGCTCCTTCGACACCAGCGCACCACGGAGGCCACGGAGGCGGCTTTGCGGACGGGGCTCCGGCTTCTCGCCCTCGACCCCCTGCAGGAGCCTGTCCACCGCACGGTCATGCGTCTCTACGTGCAGCTGGGCCGGCGGCCGTCGGCACTTCGGCAGTACCAGATCTGTATCGGCGTTCTGCAGCGAGAGCTCAGCATGGAGCCGGAAACAACCACCAAGCAGCTTTACCAGGAGATCCTTCGGCAGCGCCCATCGCATGCGGTGGCGGACGTCGAGAGCCCGGCGACGGCGCATGCGGTGCCAGCCGAAACGCCGGCCTCCGACGACACCCTCCCGCGCGAGCTGCCGCTCGTCGGGCGCGCAACAGAGATCGGCCGACTGCGGGAGGTGCTGAACCGAGCGTGGGAGGGACACGGCCAGGTCGCAGCACTGATCGGCGAGGCGGGCGTCGGCAAGAGTCGCCTGCTGGCGGAGCTCGCCGCCGAGGCGGTTGCCCTCGGGGGCCGTGTGCTCGTCGGGCGCTGCTACGAGGCCGAGCAGATTCTGCCGTTCGCGGCGTGGGTCGACGCGTTGCGCGCCGGCCGCGTCGACGCAGACAAGGACTTTCTCGAAGGCCTCAACCCTCTGTGGCGCCCGGAGCTGGCGCGCCTCCTTCCCGAGCTGGGCGTTTCTGGACACAGGCCCGGTCAGAGTCCGGTGGACTATCGCCACCTCTTCGAGAGCGTGGCGCAGCTCGTCCGGCATCTCGTCCTGCACCAACCAGTGGTGCTGATCCTCGAGGATCTCCACTGGGGCGACGAGATGAGTCTCCGCCTCCTGTCGTTCCTCGGGCGTCGACTTCAGACATGGCCACTCCTCGTGGTGGGCACGGCCCGGGAGGAGGACCTGCCCGGAGCGCCGATCTTGCGCCGGACGCTCGAAGATCTCGCCCGCGACAAGCATCTCGTCGAGCTGCGGCTTGCGCCGCTCTCCAAGGAAGAAACGCTCACGCTCGTCAGAACGCTCGCCCGAGCGGAGCGCAACGAGGCGGTGACGACCGGATTCGCGGAGCAGGTCTGGATCATCAGCGAGGGCAACCCGTTCGCGGTGGTCGAGACCGTGCGCGCGCTTCCGGAAGGATTCGTGGCCGACCCATCGGCGACGCTCGCCGTCCCGAAGCGAGTTCGCGAGGTCATCCTCCGGCACCTGGAAGCGCTGAGCGAGCGCGGTCGCGATCTGACGATCGTCGCCGCCGTCATCGGACGGGAGTTCGACTTTCCGCTCCTTTGCCGCGCTGCGGGCGTCGAGGAGAACGAAGCCGCGGAGTCACTGGAGGAGCTGGTGCGGCGCCGTGTCCTGCACAGCGTCGGCGAGCGGCTCGACTTCACCCATGATCGGATCCGCGAGGTCGCCTACGGCCGCCTTCTCCGGGAGCGCCAGCGGGCGTTGCACGCGCGGATCGCGAATTCCATGGAAATGCTGTACGCGGACCGGCTGGCCGAGCAAGTGGAACGGCTCGCGCACCACGCCGCGCGCGGCGAGCTCGGAGACAAGGCGGTGGGATACCTCCGCCAGGCCGGGGTGAAGGCATTCGCGAACTCGGCCCACACCGATGCGCTCGCCTACTTCACGCAGGCGCTGGACCTTCTCGGAAAGCTCGCCCCGGGCCCTGCGCGAGACCGCGAGGAGCTGTCCTTGCGACTTGCCCTCGGGCCGGCCCTCCAGGCGACGCGAGGCTACGCCACGCCGGAGGTCGAGCAGAGCTATGCGCGTGCCCGGCAGCTCGCTGACGAGGTCGGCGCGCCGGTCCAGCGGTTCCAGGCGCTGTGGGGGATATGGCTGGTGGCATCGCACCGAGCGAGCGCAGGCACTGCGCTCGAGCTTGGACGAGAACTTTTGGCGCTCGCCGAGCGTTTCGACGACCCCGCACTTCTGCTCGAGGGGCATCACGCGCTCTGGCCGGTGCTCGTGTGGCTAGGAAGCGCGGACGCTGCGCGTTGGCACCTGGATCAGGGGATGGCGCTCTACGACAAGGCGCGGCACCAGAGCCACGCGTTCGTCTATGGCGGCCACGACCCCGGCGTGTGCTGCCGGAAGGTCGCGAGCTGGGCTTCCTGGATCCTCGGCTACCCGAAGCGCGGCCTCGAGGAGAGCGTCGCCTCGCTCAAGCTGGCCAGGGAGCTCGATCATCCCACGAGCATCATCGTCGCGCTCGTGTGGGCGTGCGTCTTTCGCGACCTGCGGCGAGAAGTCCAGGAAGTCGGGGAGCATGCTCGCGCCTTGATCACCCTCTCGACCGAGCACGAGGCTTTGCAGTGGCTGGCGGCGGGGACGATCATCGACGGATTCGTCCACGCCGAGTTCGGCCGGGGCGAGCTGGCCATCGCCCAGATCAGGCGCGGGCTCGCGGCCTATCGCTCGACCGGCGCGCACCTGTTCGTGCCGTACTTTCTTTCCCTCTTGGCCCGCGTGTGCCTGAAGCTCGGTCAGCTTGACGAGGGCCAGCGCGTCATCGGCGAGGCGCTGGAGAGGGCCCGCACAACGGGTGAGCGCGTGTGGGAGGCGGAGCTTATCCGGCTCGAGGGAGAGCTACGCCTCGCCGCGTCTCCGGATGACGTCGCCGAAGCCCTCGACTGCTTCCGGCGGGCGATCGAGATCGCGCGCAGTCAGGCAGCCCGGTCGTGGGAGTTGCGTGCCGCCTTGAGCCTGGCGCGTCTGCTCGTTGCGGAGGGCCAGCGCGACGAGGCGAAACGCACCCTCGCCGTCTACGATTGGTTCACCGAAGGCCTCGACACGGCTGACCTCCGGGAGGCGAAGGCGCTCCTGGAAGACCTCGCGAGAGGTCAGGCCTGATCCTGGAGGATGTGCGCTGGTCGGGCGGTCCGCCGTACCAGGTCCTTTTCATCCATCACGTGCGACATGACCAGGGAGACACAATGACTCTTCGCGAAGCGTTCAACACGAATACGGCCGGCGTGACGGCCGGCATCGCCTTTACCGGGTGCGATCTGCTCGGTGCCGCCCAGGTCCGGGCGCGAGTCCAGGCGCGGCCAGCCACGCGAGGTAAGGAGCAAGCGAAGCCGGCTCAGCGACGCCTGGAAGCGGTAGCGGGCAACCGGCGCCGCCAGGTGGTGGTGGCCGGTCGCCGCGTGAAGACGATCGACGTGCACGCGCACTGCGTGATACCGGAGGCGTACGCCCTGCTGGGGCTGAAGGTGGACGACCATCGAGGGCCGGGGATCGGGGAGGTGGGGCCGAGGCGCATGCGCGAGATGGACGCGCAGGGCATCGACATGGAGGCGCTCAGCATCAACCCGCAGTGGTATCGAGCCGAGCGCGACGTCGTGGCTCAGGTAGTGAAGATCCAGAACGAACGGCTCGCCGAGTTCTGCGGGAAATATCCGGACCGCTTCGTCGCCTTCGCCTCGGTCGCGCTCCAGTATCCGGACCTGGCGGTGCAGCAGCTCGTGGAAGGCGTCAAGAAGCTCGGACTTCGCGGCGCCGCCGTCGGCGCGAGCGTCGCCGGCGAAGAGTTTTCCGACCCGAAGTTTCACCCCTTCTGGGCCAAGGCCGAGGAGCTCGGGGTGCTCATCTTCATCCATCCGCAGAGCACGCCGGACCTCGCCAGGAGATTCAAAGGCAACGGCTGGCTGGCGAACACCATCGGCAACCCGCTCGACACCACCATCGCGCTCTCGCACCTGATCTTCGAGGGGACGCTCGATCGCTTCCCCGGACTCAAAATATGCTCGGCCCACGGCGGCGGCTACCTGCCGTCCTACGCGCCGCGCTCCGACAACAGCCTGCGCGTCGCGCCGGACATGGACACCGGCGTCAAGCTGAAGAAGAAGCCGACCGAGTACCTGAGGCAGATGTACTACGACACGCTGGTCTTCACCTCGGAAGCGCTACGGCACCTGGCGGCGGAAGTCGGCGTCAGCCACCTCGTGCTCGGCACCGACCATCCGATTCCGTGGCAGGCCAAGTCGGTCGACCACATCCTCAAGGCACCGGGCTTCACCGCCGCGGAGCGCAGGGCGATGCTCGGTGAGACCGCGGCGAGGCTGCTGGGGATCAAGTCCTAGCCCCCGGGCTCGAGGGCTCGCCTGGCCGCCAGCCTCGAGGCGCGCTCGCACAGCTCCGGCGTGCCGAGTCGCTGCGCCCAGGCCTCGAAGTCTGGACGCGGTCCGGCCCAGCGCAGGGCGTCAACGTCGGCGCCGATGGGCGCATCCGTACGTAGCGTGGCCAGCTCCCGGAACAGCAGCGCACGCTCGCGTTGCTCCGCCAGCGTCGTGGCCAGCCGCATCGATCCGCGCACGGACACGTCCCACTCCGTGGCCAGCCTCGGAATGTGCTCGAGGTGCTGATAGCGGGCGAGCACCGTCGCCGCGGACCTTGCACCCCAGCCGCGCAAACCGGGGTAACCGTCCGCGCTGTCGCCCACGAGCGCCAGCCAGTCGGGAATCGATGTGGGCGGGACGCCGAACTTCTGCCGCACCGCCGACTCGTTTCGCAGCTCGCGCGTGCGTCGATCGAGCTGGACGATGCGGTCGCCCCGCACGCACTGCGCCAGATCCTTGTCCGGCGTGCACACGACGACCTGCTCGGCGCGCGCATCGGCGGCGGCCATGACCGCGGCCGCGGCCAGCGCGTCGTCGGCCTCGAACTCGACCATGGACCAGACGACCACGCCGAGCGCGCGCAGCGCCTGCTCCAGCGGCTCGAACTGGGCGTAGAGCAGCGGGTCCAGGCCCTCGCCCGTCTTGTAGCCCGGCCAGAGCGCGTTGCGAAACGATTCGATGACGTGGTCCGTGGCCACGCCCAGATGCGTGACGCCCCCTTCGAGCATCCCTAGCATGGATGCCACGACGCCGCGCACCGCCCTCAGCTCTTCGGGCGCGCTCCGGTCGAAGGCCGCCGCCGGCGAGAGGAAGTAGCGGAACAGCTCATACGTCCCGTCGATCA
>QHSV01000208.1 GCA_003221655.1 Candidatus Rokuibacteriota bacterium | reverse complement strand
GACGAAGCCGCCGTAGCGTCGGTTGTGGCGGCGCAGGAGCCCGCCCACGGCCGGGACGAGGGCTTCACCCACCCGCAGCCGGGCCCGGGTCGCCCGCACGAAGTCGACACCGATCGTGGCCCCGACGAACACGGTCGTCGCGAGCGTCAGCGCCGCCAGCGCCGAGCGCACGCCCAGGACGAACGCGGCGGCCGCGGCGGCCACGCCGAGCACGACCGGCCAGAGGAAGTTCTTCTTTAGATTTTCGAGGGAGGCGCGCCGCCAGGCGATCAGCGGCCCGACGCCCATGAGGAAGATGAGGGACAGGAACAACGGCACGTTGACCTGATTGAAGAACGGCGCGCCGACGCTGACCTTGACGCCGCGCACCGCCTCCGAGAGGAGGGGGAACACCGTGCCGAAGAAGACGGTGAACGCCGCGGCGATGAGCAGCACGTTGTTGAGGAGAAACGCCGACTCGCGCGAAACGACGGAGTCGAGCTCGCCCTGCGAGCGGAGGGCTTCCCAGCGCCACGCGACCAGGCCGAGCGCGGTCAGCATGACGAGCGCGAGGAAGCCCAGGAACAGGGCGCCGATCGAGCCTTGCGTGAAGGCATGGACCGAGGCGATGACGCCGGAGCGGGTGAGGAACGTGCCGAAGAGCGTCAGGCCGAACGTCAAGATCACCAGCACGATGTTCCAGAGCTTGAGCATGCGCCGCCGTTCCTGGATCATCACCGAGTGGAGGAAGGCGGTGCCGGTGAGCCAGGGCATGAACGCCGCGTTCTCGACCGGATCCCACGCCCAGTAGCCGCCCCAGCCCAGGACGTGGTAACTCCACCAGCCACCGATCAGCAGGCCGAGAGAGAGGAAGTACCAGGCGACGATCGTCCACCGCCGCGTCAGGACGAGCCAGGTATCGCCGACGCGGCCCGTGATCAGCGCAGCCATCGCGAAGGCGAAGGGCACCGTGAAGCCCGTAAAGCCCAGGTAGAGCGCGACAGGATGCGTAATCATGCCGGTGTCCTCGAGCAGCGGGTTGAGACCGCGGCCGTCGGCGGCCACCGGCACCTGCCGCTGGAAGGGCGGCGCGGCGATCGTCATGACGAGGAGGAAGAAGGCCAGGATCCCGAGCATGGTTGCCAGCGCCCACGGGTAGAGCTCACGCGCGCTGTCCCGGTGCCGGAGGATGAGGATCAGCGTGTAGAGCCCGAGCATCCAGGACCAGAGGATGATGGAACCCTCGAGCGCGCCCCAGACGCCGGTGATGCGGTAGTAGAACGGCGTCCCGAGATTCGTGTTGGTCGCAACGTAGCGGACCGAGAAATCGAACGTGAGGAACGCGTAGGTCAGGAGGGCGAAGCAGGCGGTGATGAGGACGAAGACGCCAAGCGCCGCGTGCTGGGCCGACTCCACGAGGGCGGGCCGTCCGGCGCGGGCCCCGACCGCCGCCGCGGCGGCCCCGTAGATCGCGAGGACGAGCGCGACGAGCGTCATACCGTACCCGAGGTCCGTGGTCATCGCCCGTCCCCCCGGAGCGTCTTGATGAGCTCCTGGTAGCCGGCCTGGGTCCCGTCGTGGGGCGCCTTGTACTCCTCGGAGTGCTTCGCCATGATCAGGCCCGCCTTGAAGTAGCCGTCGGCCGTCCAGCTTCCCTCGACGACGGCGCCCCTGCCTTCGGCGAAGAGGTCCGGCGGCGTGCCCTTGTGTCGGACCGGAACCGTCGCGGTACCGTCGGAGAGCGTGAACGACAGGTCGAGAGCGCGGGCCTCCCACTTGAGCGATCCGGGCACCACCATGCCTCCGAGCCGGTATGCCTTGCCCGGCACGGCGGTGGCGCGGAGCTCGGCCGGCGTGACGAAGTAGACGGCCGACTGCGTGACGCCGGCGTAGATCATGTAGGCGAGCACCGCCACGATGATCGCTCCGCCGGCGAGGAACTTCCTTCGCCGGTTCACTGCGGCCTCTGCCGTCGCGCCGTGCCCCGCTCGAGGGTGCGCTCGATCCGGGCGAGCCGGCGCCAGTAGCCGCCGAACACGAGAGCCGCGAGCAGGTAGGCCGCGACGACGAAGCCCCAGTTGTCCGGCATCAGCCGGCCGCCTGCGCTTCGCGATGCAGAAGTGCCGCGCGTCGCGCGACGAAGTACGCGGCCAGCAACCCGAACCCGATGAAGTTCACGACGATCCCCACCCAGAGGATCGCGGGCATCGTGGCGCCCCCCGCCTTGAGAAGCGAGGCGGGCTGATGGAGCGTGCGCCACCAGTTCACCGACTGGTGGACGAGGAAGATGTTGGGCGCGGCGATGATCGCCACCACGGCCGCGTATCGGGCCGCGCGCTCGCGATCGTCGACGGCTTGACGCAGGAGCAGGTAGCCCAGGTAGATGAGGAACACGATGGAGACGCTCGTGATCCTCGCGTCCCACGTCCACCACGTCCCCCACGTCGGCTTCCCCCAAATCGAGCCCGAGGCGATGTTCAGGCCCAGGAACACAAGCCCGACCTCGACCGCGGCGTGCGCCAGTTGGTCGCCGTCCGTCCGCCGCGTGAACAGGTAGGCGATCGAGGCGCCGCAGGCCACGAGGAACGCGAGGTACGCGACCCAGACGGCCGGAACGTGGATATACATGATGCGCTGGACGTTGCCTTGGGTCAGCTCACGCGGCGCGATGCCGAACGCCATGACCAGGCCGGCGACGAGGCCGGCGAGCGCGAACCACCCGAGCGTGCGCGTCATCCTCACGGCTCCAGGATGAATTCGAAGGTGAGGACGCCGGCGACCAGGTAGATCACGTCGGCCGCGGCGAGCAGCTGGAGCCAGTGCGCGTAGGCGGCGAGCGGCTCGCCCGCCAGTCCGGCCTCCGTCGCTTTCACCGCCGCGAGCAGCACGGGCACCTGCACGGGCAGGAGCAGCACGGGGAAGAGCAGCTCCCGTGCGCGCACCCCGGCCGTCATCGCCGCGAAGAGGGTGCCGACACTGGCGAGGCCGATCGTACCGAGGACGACGACGATGGCGAGGGTCGGGATCGCCGGTGAGAGGTCGATGTCGAAGAAGATCGTGAAGAGGACGATGAGCAGAACCTCCACGACCAGCATCAAGAGGACGTTGCCGGCGAGCTTGCCGACGTAGATCGCAGACTTGTCGCCGGGTGCCAGGAGCAGTCCCTCCCAGCAATCGTTCTCGCGCTCGACGACGAACGTCCGGCCGAGCCCCAGCAGCCCGCTCAGGATGAAGCCGAGCCAGAGGAGGCCCGGCAGCGTTCCGGCCAGGCGTTCGCGGTCGGGACCGACGGCGAACTGGAACACGAAGAGGAGCAACAGCGCGAAAAAGAAGAGCGCGTTGAGCGTCTCCTTGGACCTGCGCTCGACGAGCAAGTCCTTCCAGACGACGATGAATACCCGCCGCGCGAAGGTCAGGGCGCGTCCTCCGTGTGCAGGCCGTATAGCCGCTGCACGTCGTCCGCGGACAGGGCACCGCGTGGCGTGTCGAGGGCGATGGCGCCGCCGGCCAGGATGGCGATCCGGTCCGCGACGGCGAGCTCGCGGCCGAAGCTGTGTGTCGCCATGAGAATCGCGCCGCCGCGCGCCTTGAACGACGCGAGGTGCTCCTCGAGCCACTTCTTGGCGCGCTGGTCGAGGCCCGCGAAGGGCTCGTCGAGCAGCAGCACCTGCGGCCGCGCCAGGACAAACCGCGCGAGGGACAGCCGTCGCTTCATGCCGGCCGAGAACGTGCGAACCCGCTCGTCCGCAGCCCGATCGAGCTCCACCGACCCCAGCGCGCTGGCCAGCGCGGCGGCGGACGGACGCAGCCCGGCGAGTGTCGTCCAGAACCGCAGATTCTCGAGAGCGGTGAGGTCCTCGTAGACGTACGAGGCGTGGGCGATGAGCCCGATTTCGTGGCGGACGCGCTCGGCGTCCTTCGCGCAGTCGTGGCCCGCCACAATCGCGGTGCCGGAGGTCGGGCGCACGAGGGTGGCCAGGATCTTGAGCAGCGTCGTCTTGCCCGCGCCGTTCGCGCCGAGCAACGCCACCGCCTCGCCTTCACGGACGTCCACGTCGAGGCCGTCCAGCACGCGGTGGCTGCCGAAGGTCTTGCGGAGAGCGGTCACTCGGATGCGAGGCTCGGACGTCATGGATGAAACCGGTCAATTCTCGCTTAGCGGCCGGGACCGGTCAAGGAAACGGGAACTTGACTCGGTCGGGCGACCTCCTGCCAAATAGACATGGTCAGGAGATCGCACTGCCGGAGGACCCGGTTGTTCCACTACACGCTGTCCCGTCTTCTGTGGTTACCACCGACGCTCTTGGCCATGGCCTTGGTCACCTTCCTGGTCATGCACGCGACGCCGGGAAGCCCGCTCGACCCGGTGGCGGAGGGCGCGAACCCGTTGTCTCCAGAGGCGCAGAAGAACCTCGCCAAGTACTATGGCCTCGACCGTCCGCTCCACGAGCAGTTCGCGATCTTCGTGAGCAAGGCGGTCCACGGTGATTTCGGCAACTCCTTCGTGTACAAGACGCGAACGGTGCGTGAGATTCTCGTCGAGACGTTTCCGGTCTCGCTCCTGCTCGGCTCGATGGCGCTGGTGCTCGCCATCGTCGGCGGACTCACGCTCGGCATCCTCGCCGCGATCTACCAGAATCGGGCCTGGGACTACCTGTCGGTGAGCCTGGCGACCGTCGGCGTCGCCGTCCCGAACTTCGTCCTCGCGGTCTTCCTCATCATCCTCTTCTCGTTCGTCCTGCCGCTCTTCCCGACCGGCGGCTGGGACTCACCGCGGAACTGGGTGCTGCCTACCGTGGCGCTGGCGCTGGCGCCGATGGGGATCATCGCGCGTTTCACCCGTGCCAGCATGCTCGAGGTCATCCGCGCGGACTACACGCTCACCGCCCGCGCGAAGGGACTGGGCGAGGTGCCCGTCATCTTCAAGCATGCGCTCAAGAACGCGTTCATCCCGGTCGTGACCCTGCTCGGCCCGATGTTCGCCGCGGTCGGGACCGGATCCTTCTTCGTCGAGTCGATTTTTCGAGTACCGGGTATGGGGCGTTTCTTCGTATTGTCGATGACGGGGCGAGATTATCCGATGATCATGGCGGTCGTGCTGACCTACGGCGCTTTTCTCGCGGTCATGAACCTCGCCGTCGACCTCCTGTATGGCGTCCTCGACCCCCGCATCCGGTATTGAACTCGGAGGGGGGCTTCGCCCCCCTGCCGATGCCTCCCCCCAGGACGGATTGCGCGGGCGAAGCCCGCGCTCGGGCGCGGCGCCTTCCGGTGAGGCGCCGATTCGCTCGTCGACCCTCTGGCGCGACGGCGCGCGCCGGCTCCTGCGCAATCGCCTGGCGGTGGCCGGCGGATCCGTCGTCGTGCTGCTGTGCCTGATCGCGATCTTCGCCGACCTGCTCGCCCCGCTCCCGTACACCAAGACGAACTTCGGTCGCCTCAACGAGGCGCCCTCGCGCGACTATCCCCTGGGGACCGATCAGCTCGGCCGCGATCTTCTCTCCCGCATGATCTACGGCGCGCGGGTGTCGATGCTCGTCGGGCTCGGCGCCCAGGTGGTCGTCGTGCTGATCGGCGTGCCGATCGGCGCGCTGTCCGGTTATCTGGGCGGCCGTGCCGACTTGTTCCTCACGCGCTTCGTCGACGTCATGTACGCGTTCCCGCGCCTCTTGTTCGTGATCCTGGTCATGTCGATGCTGGGCGCCGGCCTCACGAACATCTTTATCGCGATCGGCCTCACCGGCTGGGTGGGGATTGCCCGCCAGACGCGCGCGCAGGTGCTGGCGATCAAGGAAAAGGAGTTCGTCGACGGGGCCCGCGCCCTCGGCGCCGGCTTCGCTCGCGTGCTCACGCGCCATATCCTGCCCAACGCGCTCACGCCGATCGTCGTCGCGGTCACCTTCGGCATCCCGGAGGCGATCTTCACCGAGGCGGCGCTGTCCTTCATCGGCGTCGGGATCAACCCGCCCACGCCCTCGTGGGGTCAGATGGTGGGTGAGGGCCAGCAGTACATCCGGTCCTACTGGCATCTTTGTGTTTTCCCGTCGATCGCCATCGCGGTTACTATGCTGTCCTTCACGTTTTTCGGCGACGGGGTGAGAGACGCGCTGGACCCCAAGCTGAAATAGGAAGGAGACTCGCTCATGCTTCCTGCCCGCATTTCCGACAGCCAGATGGAGCTCCTCGCGACGCGTCTCGCCGCCGTCGGTGTCGGGCGGCGCGATTTCATGAGAGTGGCCGCCGGGCTGGCGACGCTGGGCGCGGCCGGCTTCAACGCACGTCCCGTCTTGGCGGCGCCCAAGCTCGCCCCCGGCGAGAAGCTGGCCCGCGGGCAGCACGTACGGATCGGCGGTGGCGGCTGGTGGCAGAACGACCCCTCCAGCCACGACTACAACAAGGACCTGTACTGCACCGGTGTGCCCGCGCTCTGGGCCGGCCTGATGAAGTTCAACGTCGACTTGCAGCCCGTCCCTTATGTGGCGAGCAACGTGGCGTCCAACGCCGACGGCTCGGTGTGGACCTTTACGATCCGCAAGGACTCCAGGTGGTCGGATGGCTCCCCGTGCACGGCGCGCGATTTCGAGTGGTCGTGGAAGCGCCAGATGGATCCGGCGAGCAAGAACCCGTACTCCAGCTACTTCTACGACATCAAGGGCGCCGAGCCATTCAACAAGAGCAAGGTGCCGGATGCCTCCCAGGTCGGCGTGCACGCCAAGGACGACTGGACGCTCGAGGTGACGCTCGAGGGGCCGCGAGGATACTTCCCGGTGCTGTCGGCGTACCTCGCGGCGCTTCCCGCTCACCGGCCCTCTGTCGAGAAGCACGGCGACAAATGGACGGAGGCCGCCAACATCGTCTGCAACGGGCCCTTTGTGCTCGAGACGTGGGAGCACAACAGAGTCATGGTGTTGCGCCGGAACAAACACTTCATCGGCGCCAGGGACGTGACGCTGGACAAGGTGACTATCCCCATCATCCCGGTGCAGTCCGGCGCCCTGCCGTACGAGAACAACGAGCTCGACATCTCGCCGCTGCAGACGGGCGATCTCAAGCGACTGCGCGACGATCCCCGGACCGCGAAGCAAGTGTTCCGGTATCCCTTCCCCGGCACCTGGTACTTGATCCCGCAGGTGACGAAGCCGCCCTTCGACAATGTGAAGGTGCGCAGGGCGGTGGGGCACGCCGTCGACCGGGAGAACGTGGTGAAGGTGGCTGATGGCTTCGCCATTCCTGCCTACTCCATGATCCCGCCGGGCTTTCCCGGTGCGGTAGACGACAAAAAGATCCGAGACATCCAGCGGTTCGATCCCAAAGCCGCGATGGCGCAGCTCAAGGGCACGCCGTTCGAGGGGGGTCGCCATTGGCCGAAGATCACCCTGACCATGCGCGAGGAGGGCCTCGGCCAACGAGTACTTCGACACGTTCTACGGCAAGAAGACGGAGGGGAAGCGCCAGGCCTGGGGCAACGACGCCTTCGACCGTGAGCTCGAGGCCGGGCGCGATACGCGCGACGCCAAGAAGCGGTTCGCCAACTACGCCAGGGCCGAAGAGATCATGCAGACGGACGGGGGCTACGTTCCGGTGGCCTGGGTCGCGCGGTGGGCCGCGGCCAAGCCGCAGGTGCGCGGGCTGGAAAGGAACAAGCTGGGAGAGACCGTCGTCGACGGCAACATCTACGTCGACATGCTGGCGCACATTTACATCGTGGATAAGGCCTGAGCGGAGCTCGGTGGGATCCCGGCGGAGGTGACCGCGCTCGAGGGCGAACTAGACTCGCATCGCCCGGAGGCGGGCGATGCGCTCCTCCAGGGGAGGATGGGTCGAGAAGAGCCGCAGCAGCGTCTGGCCGCTGAGCGGATTCACGATGAAGAGATGCGCGGTCGCCGGTGTCGCATTCGCCATCGGCACCGCCTGGTTTGCCATCTGGAGCTTCTCGAGGGCCTTGGCGAGCCCCCAGGGACGGCCGGCGACGCGCGCGCCGGTGGCGTCCGCCTGGAACTCGCGCGAGCGCGAGACGGCCATCTGCACGAGCAGGGCCGCGATCGGCGCGAGGACCGCCAGCAGGATCATCGCGATCGGGTTCGACCCCCCCTCGTCGTCGTCCCGGCCTCGCCCGCCGAACATCGCGGCCCACTGGGCCATGTGCGCGAGGTAGGTGATCGCGCCGGCGAGCGTTGCGGCGACGGTCGAGATCAGCACGTCGCGGTTCTTCACGTGCGAGAGCTCGTGGGCCAGCACGCCCTCGAGCTCTTCCTCGTCCAGGATCCGCATGATTCCCTCGGTCACCGCCACGACGGCGTGCTGTGGGTTACGGCCGGTGGCAAAGGCGTTCGGCGTCTCGCTCGGGATCAGGTAGACCCGCGGCATCGGGATGCCGGCGCGTGTGGCGAGGCGATGGACGATTGCGTAGAGTCGAGGTGCGGCGGCCTCGTCGATGGGTTTGGCACCGTACGCGGCCAGCACGATCTTGTCCGAGAACCAGTAGCTCACGAAGTTCATGGCCAAGGCGAGGAAGAAGGCGATCATCATTCCTTGCTGGCCCCCGAGGGCGCCACCAAGGAGAACGAGCATAACCGTCAGGACCGCCAGAAGCAGCCCGGTCTTGAGTATGTTTGACATGGTCGAAGCCTAGCAGAGGGCACCCGGCCGGTCAAATCTAGTCAAATGCCTTGACTTGCCCCCGCAACGGCCGATATACTGACGCGATCTGTGTGAAAACTCGTTTGTTGACGAAGAGTTAGCTCTCATGATCGTTCGAGTTCCGGACATAGGGAGTGAGGGGTTGAGCGTGACCGAAGCGGCCGCGCTTGGATCGGTCTACCGAGACCCGACGTGGCGGCTCGATGGTGTGAATCTCCATCTGGAGCGGGACGGTATCGATGTCTTCGTGACCGGGGAAGTCCGGGCGGCGGTGTCGCAGGTCTGTGGGCGCTGCCTCGAGCCGTCGCCGGTCGAGGTCACGGTCGCGATCGATGTGCGGCTGGTCCCGCGTCCGGCCACGGCGGACACGGTCGAGCTCGCCCCCGATGACCTCGACGTGGACTTCTACAAGAAGGACGAGATCGACGTGGGCGCCTTGATCGAGACCGAGACGGCGCTCGCGTTACCCATGAAGCCGCTGTGCCGTGAAGGGTGTCTCGGGCTCTGTCCGGTCTGCGGCGGCAACCGAAACCTGGTTCAGTGTACGTGCCAGCAGCGGCCGCCAGATCCACGTCTGGCCGTCCTCAAGGACCTGGCCACGCGACTCCCGCGCTAGGAGAGACCGCATGCCTCTGCCGAAACGACGCCATTCCAAGACGCGCGGGCGCAAGCGCCGCACGCACTACAAGCTCGCCGCACCGACGCGTTCGGTGTGCCCCCAGTGCCGCGAGACCAAGCTGCCGCACCGCGTCTGTCCGCACTGCGGGTACTACAAAGGTCGGGAGATCGTTGCCGTCGAAGGGACCTAGCCGATCCCGACGCCGCCATCGATGAAGATTGCGGTGGACGCCATGGGGGGCGACCACGGCCCCAGGGTCGTGGTGGAAGGCGCGGTCGCCGCGGTCCGGGAGTTCGGCGCGTCCGTCATCCTCGTGGGCGACCGGCCGGCGATCGACCGTGAGGTCGTCCGGCTGAATGCGCAGGGCCTGGCGCTCGAGATCCGCCATGCCTCGCAGGTCGTCGGGATGGCGGAGATCCCGTCGCACGCGCTCCGGCGCAAGCGTGACTCGTCCCTGCGCGTGGCCGCCGAGCTCGTCAAGGAAGGCCAAGCCTCCGCCTTCATCTCGGCCGGCAACACCGGCGCCGCGATGGCGATTTCCATGTTCGTCATCGGGGTTCTTCCCGGCGTCGACCGGCCGGCGATCGCGGCGGTGCTTCCCAATCTGAGGAAATTCACGATCCTGCTGGATGCCGGCGCCAACGTCAATCCCAAGGCCGAGCACCTCTTGCAGTTCGCCGTCATGGGCCACGTGTACGCGCGGGACATCCTCGGGCTCGACAGCCCGCGGGTCGGGATCCTCTCGGTCGGCGAGGAGGAGGGCAAGGGCAACGAGCTCACGAAGGAGGCCTACGAGCAGCTGCGCGAGTCGTCGCTCAATTTCGTGGGCAACGTGGAGGGCCGCGACATCTACAACGGCCGGTGCGATGTCGTCGTGACCGACGGCTTCACCGGCAATGTGGCGCTCAAGATCTCCGAGAGCCTCGCCGACATGCTGGGCTCCATGATCAAGGAAGAGCTCATGCGGGACGCGCGGTCGAAGCTCGGCGCGAAGCTCGCGATGCCGGCCTTCGAGCGGTTCCGGCGCCGCATCGACTACACCGAGATGGGCGGCGCGCCGCTGCTCGGCATTGACGGCGCCGCCATCATCTGTCACGGTGCTTCACCGGTGAAGGCCATCAAGAACGCGGTGCGGGTGGCGCAGGAGTGGGCGAGCGCCGGG
>QHSV01000207.1 GCA_003221655.1 Candidatus Rokuibacteriota bacterium | reverse complement strand
GCCTTCTGGGCGTCGAAGAGCGCCGTCGCGATCCGCTTGTTCCCCGGCGACAACGAGTCGTACGCGCTCGGCGAAGACGTCGCCGGGGTCGCAGACGGACCCGATGGTGTCGACGGGGGTTCTGCGGAGGCCATAGTCGTCCCGACGAGTACGAGGGCGGCGAGACCGGTCACGATCCATCGTGTCATTGGCGCTCCGTCTGATCGATACCTGAACGCACGGTTCGTTGTCCCCAGCGTCATGTCGTGCACGGCGAATGCCAGGGTCTCCCGGGAAGAGTTTCTTCCGATTTCTCGGGGATTTGCTGGAAGCTCGGGGGGCGAGGAGCTGGCCAGAGACTGGACGGGGTGGCTCAGCTGTTCCAGGCCTCTGACAGATTTACTGCCAAGGGGTCAGGGAATCGATCCGGGCGGCGGCTTGAGCCACGGCAGGCGGATGTGCGCGACTGCGGGGCGACTAATGGATATTATCGTGGCCGCTGCCCGCACTTCGTGGGCTTGGGGGAATGTCATGGGTGATGTCGCTGGAGGTGCGGGCTCGACCCGCAGGGACTTCGTGCGGGCCGGAGGAATGCTCGCGGCCGGACTGAGCGTGACGCCGTTGCTCGGGGCCTGCGCCTCCCTCAGCGGATCTCGGATTGATTTCAACGTCGAAGAGGCTACCATCGTCGATTTTCAGGTGGCGATGCACGCCGGACGCCTCGACAGCGAGTCGCTTGTGCGGATCTATCTTCGGCGAATCCAGGCGATCGACCGGAGCGGCCCCATTCTCCGCTCGGTCCAGGAGATCAATCCCGACGCGATCCCCATCGCCCGTGCGCTCGACGGGGAGCGGCGCGCCCGGGGCCCGCGGGGCCTGCTCCACGGCATTCCCGTCCTGCTCAAGGACAACATCGCCACGGCGGACAAGATGGAGACGACCGCCGGGGCGCTCGCGCTGCTGGGGGCCCGGCCACGCGAGGACTCCACCATCGCCCAGAGACTCAGACAGGCTGGCGCCGTCATCCTCGGCAAGGCGTCGATGAGCGAATGGGCGTACTTCAAGTCGACGCCGGGCTCCAGTGGCTGGAGCGCGCGGAGCGGTCAGGCGCGGAACCCTTACGTGCTCAATCGAACGCCGTGCGGTTCCAGCTCCGGCTCGGCGATCGCTGTGGCGGCGAATCTCGTGGCGGTGGCGCTCGGCACCGAGACAGACGGGTCGATCATCTGCCCCTCGGGTGTCAACGGAGTGGTGGGCATCAAGCCGACGGTCGGGCTCACCAGCCGCGCCGGCGTCATTCCCATCTCCGCGACCCAGGACACCGTCGGGTCCTTCGGACGCACGGTCGCCGATGCCGCCGCGGTCCTGGGGGCGCTCGTCGGCGTGGACCCACGGGACGCCGCCACGCAGGCGAGCGCGGGTCAGTCACGGCCAGACTACACGCAATTCCTCGATCCCAACGGGCTGCGTGGCGCCCGCATCGGAGTGCCCCGGGACGAATACTTCGGCTACAGCCCCAAGGCCGACGCCGTCGCCAACCAGGCCATCGACGTCTTGCGCAATCGCGGCGCGATCGTCATCGATCCCGTCAAGATCCCCAACTTCGATCGCGTCGCCCTCACGGCCGCCGAGCTCATCGTGCTGCTTTATGAGTTCAAGGCGGGCGTGAACGCGTACCTGGCTGGCCTGACCCCGGGGGGGCCGGTGCGGACGCTCGACGATATCATCGAGTTCAACAAGCGGAGCGCCGGCGACAACCTGCCGTTCTTCGGTCAGGAACTGCTGGTCCGTGCGCAGGCCAAGGGGGGGCTCGGCGAGGCTGAATACCTGGAGGCCCTCGAGAAGTGCCGCCGCCTGGCCGGGCGGGAAGGCTTCGACGTCGTCATGGGTGAGCACCAGCTCGATGCTCTGGTCGCGCCGACGACTACGCCGGCGTGGCCGGTCGACCTCGTCAACGGTGATCAGTTCCGCGGCAGCAGCGCCAAGAGTGCGGCGCTGGTCGGCTATCCGCTCATCAGCGTGCCGGCGGGCTCCACGATGGGCCTCCCGGTCGGGATCACGTTCATGGGGCGCGCCTGGAGCGAGCCGACGCTCGTCAAGCTCGCCCACGCGTTCGAGCAGGCGACGAAGGCGCGACGCCCGCCCCAGTATCTCGCCACGAGCCCGTAATGCGGGCCGTGGTCTGCCGAGCGTGGGGAGAGGTCGACGATCTCCGGGTCGAGGAGGTCGCGGCGCCCAATCCGGGGCCGGGTGAGGTGCTGATCGCCGTGAAGGCGACGGCGGTGAACTATGCCGATGCCCTGATGACCGCGGGGCGCTACCAGACGCGGCCGGCCCTGCCCTTCAGCCCAGGGCTCGAGACGGCGGGCGTCGTGTCCGCATGCGGCGAAGGCGTCACGCGGCTCAAGCCCGCCGACCGTGTGATGGCCATTCTCGCCTACGGCGGCCTCGCCGAGATGGCGGTCGCTCCCGAGTCCGAGACGTTCCCCATCCCGGCCGGCATGAGCTTCGAGGAGGCGGGCGCCTTTCCGGTCGCGTACATCTCGAGTCACGTGGCGATCCGCTGGCAGGGCCGCCTCGAGGCCGGTGAGACCTTGCTCGTCCTGGGTGCGGCCGGCGGCGTCGGTCTCACGGCGGTCGAGATCGGCAAGGCGATGGGCGCGCGCGTCATCGCGGCGGCCAGCACCCCGGAGAAGCTCGCCGTGGCCCGCGAGCGCGGGGCCGACGACCTCGTCAACTACACGACAGAGAAGCTCACCGAGCGGGTGATGGCACTGACGGATGGCAAGGGCGCCGACGTGTGTTTCGATCCGGTGGGTGGCGACCTCTTCGACGCGGCGCTGTCAGCGCTCGGCTGGGGTGGCCGGATTCTGGTGGTCGGCTTCGTCGGCGGGGTCCAGAACATCCCGGCGAACCGGCTCCTGGTCAAGAACCGCGCCGCGCTGGGCAGCTCGCTGCGCTACTTTCGCTGGCACGCGCCCGACAAGCTGCGCAGGTCGGTGGACGAGCTTCTCCAATGGTACGAGGCCGGCAAGCTCCGGCCGTGCATCTCGCACCGCCTTCCCCTCGAGAAAAGCGTCGAGGCGATCCGGCTCTTGACCGAGCGCCGGGCGTACGGCAAGGTCGTCGTCGTCCCGGGACTACAGGCCGACTGACATGGAGGTACGGGCTCGCGCGCACGGCCCGCACGTCGTGATCGTCACCATCGACAACCAGGTCAGACTCAACGCGATGTCGCGGCAGATGATGACGGACCTGGCGCGGTTGTGGGACGAGCTCGACCGCGGGACTTGCCGCTGCGTCATCCTCACCGGTGCCGGCGAGCGCGCCTTCAGCGCCGGCGCGGACATGAGCGGCGACCTCTCTGCGGCGCCGGAGACAGCGGGCGTCGTCAGTCACGCGTTGCTGAAGCATCACGTGTTCTCGAAGCCGATCGTCGCCGCTGTCAACGGCGACTGCGTCGGCGGCGGCCTCGAGCTGCTCCTGTCCACCGACATCCGCGCGGCGGTCCCGCCCGCCCGCTTCGGGCTCCCGGAGGTCCGGTGGTCGATCTACCCGTTCGGCGGCGCGACCGTCAAGCTCGTCCAGCAGATCGGTTACGTCCACGCCATGGATCTCCTGCTGACCGGCAAGCTCGTCGACGCGGCGGAGGCCGCGCGTCTCGGGCTCGTCAACCGCGTGGTGCCCGCGGAGGGTCTCATGGCCTGGGCGCTCGAGACCGCCGAGGCGATCGCCGCGAACAGCCCCACCGCGGTGCAGGCGGTGAAGCGGCAGATCAGCGCGACCGCCGCCGAGCACACGCTGTCGCGCGAGGCGCTGGAGCAGGAGCTCGGCGATCGCGTACGGGCGAGCGCCGACTTCAAGGAGGGGGTGGCCGCGTTTCGCGAGAAGCGCCGCCCGCGCTACGAGTGAAGGCGCCGCGAGCGTAGGCCGCGTGCGCCGAAGAGGAGCAAGGCGGCCGCGATCCAGGCGAGCGCGCCGTCGAACAGGAACGCGCCGGGAATGCTGACGGCTGCCAGGGCTCCGCTCGCGAGGGGGCTGGCCGCGGTGCCGATCTGCAGCCCGAGACCCAGCCAGCCGAACGCCGCACCGCGATGCTCCGCGGGCACGATGGCGGCGCCCAGCGAGTACGTCAGCGTGATCGCGGCGCCCAGACAGAGCCCTGTCAGCATCCGCAGCACGAGCAGCACGGGCCAACCGCCCGGCAGAGCCATGGCGGCGCAGAGCGGGCCGCCGAGGAGCAGCCCGATCAGGAGCAGACGCGCCGAGGGTACCTCGCGCGCGAGCCGCGCGGCGACGTTGGCCGAGGCTGTCGCGGCGATGGCGCCGACCGAGATGATCGTGCCGGAGATAGCCGCGATCTTCTCGACGCCCGGCATGTGCGCGACCTGCAGCGGGATCAAGAGCGCCAGACCCCGGTCCAGGAACTGCGAGATGAAGAGCAGCGCCATCACCACGGAGAAGTGAGGGTACTGAAACACTTGCCGGAGCGGCACCTTCGGCGTCGGCGGCCGTGCAGTCCCGGGCGCGCCGGGCGCGACTTCCTTGAACAGTACGATCAGCCCGAGGAGCGCCAACGCGCAGAGTGCCGCCGTCGCGAAGAACGCGTAGCGGATCCCGAAGTGCGAAGCGACGTAGCCGCCGATGGCGGGCCCGACCGCGACGCTCAGGAGCTGAGCCGATTGCACCATGCCGATCGCCGCGGGCACCTTGTCCCGCGGCGCCGAGGTGGTGGCCAACGCCATCACCATCGGCGTGAAGCCGGCGAAGAGGCCCATGACCACGCGCGCGAGGAAGAGCTGCTCCACCGAGGTGACGAGCCCCATCGCCGCGACGATGACGACGAAGCCGACCAGCGAGCGGATCAGCATCATCTTGCGGCCGAAGCGATCGGCGAGGCGGCCGAATACCGGCGACAGGATCCCCGACATCGCGGGCGTGACCGCCGCCTGGGCGCCCGCCCACAGCGCGATCTTCGCGGGATCCGTCACGCCGAGCTCGCGGATGTAGAGCGGCAGGAAGGGCGAGAAGAACTGGAAGCCGACGAAGGAGATGAAGACGGTCAGCGTGAGGGCCCAGACGTTGCGGCGCCAACCATCCGGACGAGGGCCTCTCATGTCTCGGTTCGATCATAGGCCAGGCGGGTTGCAACCGGCGTTGAACTCTGCTAGCCTCGGTCCGTTTTTGCGCCCAGGGTGCCCACGAGGGGCCCAGGGAAGGCGGTGCGAAACCGCCGCGACCCCGTCACTGTAACCGGGGACGAAACCCGCGAAGGCCACTGGCGGAAGCCGGGAAGGCGCGGGGAGTAGGACGATCCGGAAGCCAGGAGACCTGCCCGGGCGCGTACCACCACAACCGGTCTTCGCGGGAGGACGGGGGATGAGCGTCGCGTTTTCGAGATCGCCCCGTCTTCTGGTCATCGCCGGCGTGGCGAGCGGAGTGGGCAAGACCACCGTCACGCTCGGACTTCTCGAGGCGTTCCGTCGCAAAGGCTTGACGGTCCAGGCCTTCAAGGTCGGCCCGGACTTCATCGATCCTGGGTTTCACGAGCTCGTGACCGGGCGACCTTCGTACAACCTCGACGGCTGGATGTGTGGACGGGATCACGTGAGAGCGACCGTCGCACGACGCGCTCGAGACGCCGATCTGGCTATCGTCGAGGGCGTGATGGGCTGCTTCGACGGGCTCGACGGAACCGGCGAAGAGGGCTCGACAGCCCAGGTGGCGAAATGGCTCGCGGCGTCGGTGGTGCTGGTGATCGACGCCGGCGCCCAGGCGCGCAGCGCGGCGGCCGTGGCGTTCGGATTCGAGCGCTTCGACCCCGACCTCAACATCGCCGCCGTGATCGCCAATCGGGTCGCCGGCGACACGCACGCGCGATGGGTTCGCGACGCCATCGCGGGGTATTGTCGCGCGGTCCCCGTCGGGACGATACCGGATGACGAGACGCTGGCCCTCCCCGAGCGGCATCTCGGCCTGGTCACGGCCGGCGAGGGAGCGCTGACCTCCGACAAGCGGAGGCGGCTGGCCGAGCTCGTCGAGCGCTCCGTCGACCTCGACGCGCTGCTGGACACGGCGTCCCCGCTCCGCGTGGAGGCGTCGTGTGGCGCGCCACCACCGGAGCCGCCGGTACGCGCCCGGATCGGCGTCGCGCGGGATCCCGCATTCTGCTTCTACTACCGTGACAACCTCGCGCTTCTCGAGGCGGCGGGCGCCGAACTGGTGTTCTGGAGTCCGCTGACCGACCGCGCGCTGCCCCGGGTCGACGGGCTCTACTTCGGCGGCGGCTACCCGGAATTGCACGCCGCGGCTCTGGCCGCGAACACGTCCATCCGGGAATCCGTCCGCGCCTTCGCCACCGCCGGCGGGCCGATCTACGCCGAGTGCGGCGGCCTCATGTATCTCGCGGACGCGCTCGAGGATCTCGATGGTGGGACGCACGCGATGGTGGGCTTGCTGCCAACCATCGTGCGCATGCGGCCGCGTCGACTCTCCCTCGGATACACCGAAGTCACGTTCACCGGCGCCGCGCCGCTCGGCGCTGCCGGAGTCGTGGCGCGGGGTCATGAGTTCCACTACTCGTCGATCGACCCGCTGCCCGACGCGATCTCGCGAGTCTACCGTCTGCGCCGGTGCTACGGCGAAGAGTGTGCGGAGGGGTACGTCGTCGGTCGCGCGCTGATGAGCTACGTGCACCTGCACTTCGCTTCCAATCCGGAACTCGCCGGCTGCTTCGTGGACGCGTGCGCCGGCCCGACCGACCGATACCCGTGCCGTGAACCATCAGCATGGAGGCGATAGCGAGAACGGCCTAGACGCGTGCAGTGCACTGCCCGGGCGCAAGGGAAGCCGGTGGGAAGCCGGCGCTGCCCCGTAACTGTAACCGGGGACGAAATCC
>QHSV01000095.1 GCA_003221655.1 Candidatus Rokuibacteriota bacterium | reverse complement strand
CCACTGGTCGAACCACGTCGTGTCATGTCGATCCTCCTCGTGCACGAATGGCGATCGAAGGCGCGACGGGAAACAATAACCAACAACCCTGCCTACCTACCCGAAAGAGTCGCACCATTATGGACAGGTTGCACCGCTTGTCAATGCCCCGCCAAATACCTTTGTCGGCAGGGTCCAACGCGACCTACATCGCGCCCGCATGCCTCCAGGCGATGCCCGCTCGGTGGGCGATCACTACCAGCGCGGCCACGCCCAGGAGAGCGGAGAGGCCGCCCGCGGCGCAGGCGACGCGCACGCCCTGGTGCTCGGCGATGATGCCGACCAGCAGTGAGCCGAAGGGAGTCATGCCGGCGAAGGTCACGGTGTACAGTCCCATCACCCGTCCGCGCAGCTCGTTGGGCGCGATGAGCTGGAGCGTGATGTTGCACCCCGTGGTGAAGAGGATCTGACAGCATCCGAGAAGAGCGAGCACGACGGCCGCGGCGGCGAACTGGCCGACGAGCGCCAGCGCGACAAGCCCGGCGCAGAGCGTCGCCGCCGAACCCGCCAGGAACGAGAGCGGAGGTTGACCGCGTCGAAGCAGCGCAACTCCGAACCCTCCCGCAACGGCCCCGGCCCCCAAGGCGGACATGAGGAGCCCGAAGCCGTGCGCTCCCTGGTTCAGCACGTCGCGGGCGACCAGGGGCACCACGACGTTGAAGTTGAGAACCAGGAGGCTCACGACGACCATCAGCCCGAGAGTGAACGCGACCGGCGGAGTTCCCCCCGCATAGGCCAGCGCGCCGAGAACCCCTTCCCTGATGCCGAGCCGGCCGGCGGGATCGGGGCGCCCTTCGGTACGAATCGCCAAAAGGGCGACCAGCACACCGATGAAACTCACGCCGTTCAGAAGAAAGGCGAGAGCCACGCCGAAGGCCGCGATGAGCAGCCCGGCGACGGCGGGGCCAACGATGCGTGCGCCGTTCATGACCACCGAGTTGAGCGCGACGGCGTTGGCCAAGTCGGCCCTGCCGACGAGATCGGTGACATACGCCTGGCGCGCCGGGATGTCGATCGCCCGACCCAGCCCGTAAATCGTGGCGAGAACCGCCACGTGCCAGTACTGGATGTACCCGCTCCAGACGAGGACGGCCAGCACCAGCGCCTGCAGCTTCATGGCCGTCTGGCTCACGAGCAGAACCCGCCGCTTGGCGAAGCGGTCGCTCAGCGCGCCACCGATCGGCGACAGGAACAGGACCGGCGTGAACTGGAGCGCGCTGACGATTCCGAGCTGGAGCGGAGACCGGGTTAGCTCGAGCACCAGCCACGCCTGCGCCACGCTCTGCATCCAGGTCCCGATCTGCGAGACCAGCTGGCCGATCCAGAACAGCCGAAAGTCGCGGTGCCGGAGAGCCCCTAGGCGCACCGGTCGGTGTGCCGGTGCGAGCCCTCCGACTCCTTCGGTGGCTTCCGATCGCCCGGGCATTATCCTGACTCTACACGAGCCGACGTATTGAGAACGACCTGCAATGCTGGCTGGAAATCCCGGCTCGCCTCGTCCTCGATGCCGCGGAATAAAGCCGGCGGGAACGTCGTGCGGCTGGTCCGGCCGCTCGCCTCTTGACGCGGACTCTCTTTCCACAGATTCTTGGGCCCATCGAGCGACTCGCGGGGCGGGCGCCGCGAGAGTGACCCGTGTCAGCTGTTGCCAAGCGCTGGCGGCAAGAGCGTTACGTCGCCACTCGGCGGTGTGATGAGAAGGAGAATGTGTGAACGCGAGGCTGATCCTGGGGCCGCGGTAGCCGCCCGCCTACTCTGCACAGGCGCCGAAAACCGCCGCGTACCGCTAAAGGTATCCTGGTGGTGGTGAACTTGGTCTTCGCTTCCGGCTTCCTCGTCCCCCAGCGCTGTCTCGGGCAGGACTACTTTCGCGGAGTTCGCGCGGCGTTTCCAAACGCCTGCTTTCCCCAGGTGCCGGTGCTCGGCTCCATCGAGATGCGGGCCCAGGCGCTGGCCACCGAGATAGCCGGCTTTCGCTTTCCAGAACCCAAGGCGCGCATTCACATCATCGCGCACAGCATGGGCGGACTGGACGCCCGCTACGCCCTGGACCGTGGCCTCTCCGGGTTGGCCCCGCGCATCGCGTCACTCTCGACGATCGGCACGCCGCACCGGGGAAGCCCTATCGCCGATCTGCTCGTCGGCCCAACCACGGGCGCACGTCCCGTGCGCCGCGTGGTGTACGAGGCGCTGCGTGGCGCCGTTGCTGCATTCGGGCTCGCCACCGGAGCGCTCGACAATCTGACCACGGCGTATGCCCGGCGGTTCAACGAGGCTCATCCCGACATCGCGGACATCCCCTGCTACTGCTATGCCGGCAACAGCGCGACGTCGTATCTGCTGCAGTTGACGTCCGCCTACATCAGGAACGCTGGCAAGGCTGAGGACGAGCGGGAGAATGACGGGCTGGTGAGCGTCGCCTCGGCGTCCTGGAAGCCGCTGGCCGAGTCCCCGTGGCCAACGGATCACCTCGGCGAAGTCGGGCACAGCCTGAGCCCCCCGAGCTTTGCCTCGAGCTTCCCCTATCTGGAGGCCCTGCGCCGTGTGATCGAGCGCGCGGGGGCCGGCGCCTGAGCGGCGTCATCCCTCCCGGGCGCGACGAGTCCCCCGGGCCGTGGTGGCGTGGCGCACGAGATCGGCGAGGGGGCCGGGCGTCCAGCCGTCACACAGTCGCGCCATCGCGTGCACCCCAAGCATGCGATAGCTCTCGAACTGCGATTCACCGAAGAACTGGTCCACCGTGGACTCGTGAGGGAACTGGTCGTTGGCCATTGCGTACTGATAGATGTCGGGCGGCTCACTTCCGTAGAAGGCGGGCTTGACGTAGAGGAGCCAGCCGTCGCGGGCGTCGCGGGCTGCGGAGGCCGCCGCCGGGTCGGCCGGCGTCGGCGGCGGATCCACGACGGAGTAGCGAATGCGTCCCACCGCCCAGTACAGCCCGCGGGCGCGGGTCGCTGGATCGGCCGAGCGGGGGTAGATCGACATACCGTCCGGGAAATCGATGGGGATCCCGAGATCGGCGCGGATCTTGCGAATCGCGCCGCCGAGATCGTTCAGGCCACAAGTGGGGTCGCAGCCCGCATCGCTGACCACGATGAAGTGACAGCGCCGGAGAACCATCTCGTAGAGGCCCAGGTTGTCGAAGTGGCCACCGTCCGACAGGTACACGTAAGGTGAGGTGCTGTCCGTGAGGCCGAAGGCTTCCGCGACGATCGGGCGGACGGTGAAGCGGGGACTCGAGAGATAGAACGTGTTGTCACCGGCCCGGCCCGGGTTTCCCAGCCACCAGCCCAGGCGGGCGTTGAAGAACGTCATCAGGAAGGTGACCAGCGGTGAGGAGTGATAGCCCATGTTCGGGCTGGCGGCGGCGCCGGAGATCGTGATCGCCGTCCCCAGGGAGACGCCTCGAGGACCGCCATAGCAGCGCGGCGATGTGTCGGACCTCGAGCGCGTTCGACGGTAGCCCTCGTCGCGGCCGACCGCGACGCTGCCGGCGTGTAGCGGTGACACTGTGAAGCTGTGCGCCTTGCGCTCCTGCCAGGCCAGCCGATCGCCGTGGACCAGGTTGAGCGCCACGTTGACGACGTGAAAGAGCGCCTTCCGTCCTGGCTGCCGGCCGGGCGCTGGCCCCGAAGGCGGTGGGTTCGGCCACAGCTCGTGCATCTGGATATTGTCGGCCTCGTCGAAGCCGGTGAACGGGTTGCTGGCGCGCTCGAGATTCGAGGCACCCAGGTACGCGCGGATCAGCCGGGCCCGGTACATCGCGTGTAGCGAGAATTTGTTGGTGTTGATGAGCCACGCGGCGACGCTGCCGAGCAGCGCGAGGCCGGCGCCGACCATGACCACGAGCACCGGCGAGGAGCTGAGGAGCACCTCGACATGGTCCAGCGGGACCTGCGGCACATCAGGCCACGGCGTCGGGAAGGGTCCGCTCAGCGCGAGATCCGGGGCGCGATCCATCAACCACCGGAGCAGACCGCTCGTGAACAAGGACATGGCGAGCAGAAGAACGGCCGCGAAGACCGCGCCGGCCGCCGGAAGGCCCAGGCGGCCGAGCTTGGATTCCAGCCCGGGCGGGGCCGACGCCGACCCGGCGGCCGACCGCGCGCTCCATCCTCCTACCAGGGCAATCAGGCCCGACGCACCTCCGACCGAGGCGAGCAACCACGTCACCACCGGACGCGAGAAAAGCAAAGGGCCGAACAGGATGAGGGAGCTCAGCACCATCCAGACGACATCCGAGATGAGCATCCACGCTCCACAGCGCGCCCACCACTCGCGGTCCTCGTCGTTGGTCCAGCGGCTCAACAGGCCCACCAGGAGCGTGGCCGCCAGCAGAAACGCACCCAGGAACACGCTGGGCGCCATGCACGCGTAGAGAAGCGTGAAACGACCGAGCCTCCCGTGGTCGTTGAACAGCAGGCTCGCGAGACACCACGCGAGGAAGCCAGCCGCCGCGCCGGCGATGACGACGACAGCTAGCTCGGACAAGGCGGCCACGATCTTCTGCGCGGGGGATCCCGTCGATGGCCGAGCAGCCCCCCAGGGACTCATGAGCCAGAGGGTGTAGCCGGCCCAGGCGATCAGGTGGACGACGACTCCGAAGTACACGAAGTGCTTCCATACGAGCGTCGGCGACCAGGCCCAGTAGAGGGTGAGGCACAGCATTGCGATCAGAAGCGGGGCCAGGCCAAGTGTCAGGAATCTTCCCTGGCCTCGCCGCGCGGTCGTGCTGCTCGGGATGCTTGCGCCGATATAGGCGACCGCCCAGGCCAACGCGACCCCCCCGAGACCGAGCAGGATGTTGCTGGCGTGCCCGCCCAGGATCAGGGCCAGGTATAGTCGGGGCACGATGAGCCCGGCCGCGAGCAGGGGCAGCAGGACGAGCCAGAGGAGGATCAGGTTACGCAGGATCGTCCCGGCGAGGGTCCAGGTGTCGGCCGATAGCAGGCCCGGGCGCGGCGCCAGGTAGTTACTGTAGTCGCGGAGGTGAGACACGGGCGGGGGCTCGGGATCGAGCTTGTCCGACGAGTCGAGGGTGGCCAGCGAATCGGCGACAGCCGCCACGTCGTCGCGCGAGTGGTGGAGCCACGCCGTCAGCCAGCCGCCGAGGTAGCCGCCACCCGAGACCGTCGAGAGGTAGTGAAATTGTGGAAGGACCTTGACCTTGGCCAGCCCTTGCAGAACTCCCAGCGCAAACGTCGCGCTCCGGATGCCCCCGCCCGACAGACACAGGGCAGCACGCCTCTCGCGGAGACCGTGAATGGCCTCGTAGAGCCAACCCAGTCCGCCCGGGCCGCTCAGCGGCCCGTGCAGACACTCGTACTCCTCCGTGAGCACCCGCTCGACGGAAAGGCTCCCCTCCGATGGCTCCCGCCTCGCCGCCCACTCCACGAAGCGAGGATTGACTAGCCAGGACAGGCACGCCACTCCAGCCACGCCGTAGGCCAGCCCCGTCGCCGCGCGCAGGAGCGAGGTCCACCGGCCGGACACGCGATGTGGCCAGAACCGGAGCACGAAGGTGAGGAAGACGATGCTGAGCAGCCCCCATTTCGTGAGGCCGGCCCACTGGACGATTGGACGCGGATCGGGGCGGGAGAGCTCGTGGAGGATCGCGAGGTTCTCGACGACGTCGGCCATGCCTGGACTTGGTGAGGTCACCGGGCCTGATCTTAAACCTTTGATCGGCCAGCCCATCAATAGCAACGTGTTCTGGGCGGGGTGCAAGAACAACAAGGCACCCACGGGGAAGGGCGCGCCCTTCCCCGTGGGTGATGCGAGGCTAAATCGTTACGGCACCACGGCGCTCGTGCCGTCACCCGCCGCAGAGATCTGGAAGGTGCCGGCCGCCGTGTTGGCAGTGTAGAAATATGAACCCAGCGGCGTCCAGTTGGTGGGCGGCTTAGGAAGCGACGCCATGAACGGACCCGCGAACTGGCCCTGGGGGTTGGATACCGCCTGGGTGAGAGAGGTCAGCGAGACCGGTAACACTTCCATGTGGGCGGCATAGACCGTCGCCGCGGAGGCGAGAGTCCGGGTATCGGCCTGGGCCTTGGCGATCCGCGCGCGTGCCTGTACGTTGGCGTAGAGCGGGAT
>QHSV01000552.1 GCA_003221655.1 Candidatus Rokuibacteriota bacterium | reverse complement strand
CTGCCGCTGACGGCGGTGACGTCGTCGTACGCGGAGATCCACGGGGTCATGCTCGCCGGGGGCGTCGTCGCGCTCGCCGTCGCGTTCGGGATCGGGCTCTTCGTGGCGGGGCGTGTGACCAAGCCGGTCGTGCAGATGCAGGCGATCGCCCGCCAGATGAGCGAGGGCGACTTCACGGTTCGCGCCCCGATCCGCTCCCCCGACGAGATCGGGTCGCTCGGGCGGGCGCTCAACGGCCTGGCGGCGCGGCTCCGGGAAAAGGTCCACGATCTCGGGCACGAGCAGGCGAAGGCCACCGCGATCCTCGACGGCATGATCGAGGGCGTCATTGCCGTCGACGGCCGCGACGTCATCCTCCTGATGAACGAGCGGGCGCGCTCCATGTTCGGCCTCGACGCGACGCGCGGCGAGCGAAAACCCTTCCTCGAGGTCATCCGCAACGCGGAGCTGCACGAGGTGTTTCGCGAGAGCCGGGCGGCGGGCGAGGGCAGCGTCTCGCATCGCGAGCTCCGCCTCGCGAGCCCGATCGAGCGGCGCGTGCAGGTGAACGCCGTGCCGCTCCGCCTCGCGGCCGACGAGGTCGGGGTCGTCATGGTCCTGCATGACGTCACCGAGCTGCGCCGGCTCGAGCAGGTGCGCACGGAGTTCGTCGCCAACGTCTCGCACGAGCTGCGCACCCCGCTGACGGCCATTCAGGGCTATCTCGAGACGCTCCTGTCCGGCGCGCTCGAGGAGCGGGAGAACGCCCGACGGTTCCTGGACATCGTCTTCCGTCATACCGAGCGGCTGGGGCGGCTCCTGAACGACCTGACCGATCTTTCGAACATCGAGATGGGCCGCGTGTCGCTGAAGCTCGCGCCGACACGGCTCGACGAGGTCGTCGACGCAGTGCTGGCGATCATGAGCCCGAAGGCGGCGAGCGGGCGCGTCACGCTGCAGAGCCCCGAACGGTTCTACCGCGTCGACAAGGCCCGATCGCGGGAGCTCGGGGGTACCGGCCTGGGGCTCGCGATCGTCAAGCATCTCGTGTTCGCCCACGGCGGCCAGCTCCGCATCGAGAGCGAGCCGGGCCGCGGCACGACGGTGCGCGTCACGCTGCCGGTCCCGACATCTCCTTGCAAGCCCTTTCCGGAGGCCACGGTCGCTTAGAATCGCGCGCGAGGAGCTCGTGACCGAACGAAGCGACGAGCGCCCGGGTGGCCCTCGCCCTCAAGCGGAGCGGAGTGACGTGCGTGAGGCCTCTCGAGGGCGGATTCCCCGCGTGGCGGAGCTTGGACTCCCGATTGACGCTATGCTGGCGCGCCCGATGTGACTCCTGGCAGCAAGTCGAGGGATATGGGACAAGCGGTGCTCCTATTTCGCCGTAGCCAGCTTGGTAAGCCGCCAGCTTGCTAAGAGAGAATACTATCCGCCATCTCGGACCACTCCTTGCGTCTGGTCGTGATTCGGAGATCTTCGACTACGGTCCCGGACTCGTCCTCCGCCGCTCCCGTCGAGGTCGCTCGATGGAGAAAGAGGCGAAGATTATGGCCTACGTGGCCCAGTACGGATATCCCGCGCCACGGGTCGAGGAGATCAGTCCCGACGGATCCGAGCTGGTCATGGAGCGCATTGATGGACCGACCATGCTTGAGGTCCTCTCACGACGACCGTGGCTGCTGCGTCGAAACGCCGTCGTGCTGGCCGCTCTCCACGAACGCCTCCACGCGATCCCGGGTCCAGAATGGCTTGAGCCATTCGTCGGTGGCGGCGACTGCGTCATCCACCTGGACCTCCACCCGCTCAACGTTATCGTTTCGCCTAAAGGCCCGGTCCTCATCGACTGGGCTAATGCGGCTCGCGGCGCGGGGCCGGCCGATGTGGCCCTCACGTGGCTCCTGATCACGGCCGCCGAAATCCCGGGCGGAGGCGTGCAGGCTGCGGTCGGTCGCATGGTTCGCGGGATGTTTGTCCGTTTATTTCTCGCCCACTTCGACCTCGCACTCGTCCGGACCGCCCTCCCCGCCGTTGGGGCATGGAAATGCGAGGACCGCAACATGCGCCCTGCGGAGGTGGCCGCCATACGGCGGCTTATCGCGAGGGAATCCAGCCGACGCTAAACGGGGGAAGTCGGAACGTGCGCTCGCCCGGCTTCTGAGCGGCTTTGGAGAGAGGACGGCGTGGTAGAGCACGGCCCCGCATTTGGCGCCACACCTGGAGAAAGCAACAGCCTACTCAGTCGCGCAAATGACCACGAAGGCACTGCCGAGCGATCAGCTCCTGCGCGCCCCGTTTTTCGAAAAGGACTCTTCCCCCCGCAATCAGGCGAACCAAGGGGTAGCTCGGGCCGCTACGCGGACTTGAGGTGCTCGGACAGGCGCTTGCGCACGAAGAGCCGCGAGCGGTGCACGCGAACCTTCACCGCCGGTAGGCCAATGCCGAGCGCTTCTGCGATGTCGGAGTTCGACACGCCTTCGACGTCGTGGAGGACCAGCGCTGTCCGATAGTCGGGCGGCAGCGCGTCGATCGCGTCCGTCAGGGCCTGGCGTAGCTCGGCCTGCATCCCCCGATCGTCGATCCGATCCGACCAGTCGTCCATCGGCTCGAAGTGGCGGCCGTCGCAGTCGAACGCGGGCAGGACGTCGTCGAGCGCGATCTCCTCGGCCTTCCGTCGCCGCGTCCGCAGCTTCTGGTACGCTGCAGCGACGGTG
>QHSV01000094.1 GCA_003221655.1 Candidatus Rokuibacteriota bacterium | reverse complement strand
GCGTCGCCGAGACGCGCGGCGCGCTTGACGCCGGCATCGCCGTTGGCGGCGAGCCAGATCGGCGGACGCGGGCTCTGGAGCGGGCGCATCGAGATACGCGCGCCGCGCAGGCTGAAGTATCGGCCCTCGTAGGCGACGGGCTCGCCGCTCCACAGCCGCTCGACGACCTCGAGGCCCTCGATCAGACGACCGACGCGCTCCTTCGGGTCGTGCCCCATCGCCACGTTCTCGACGTTGCGGTACCCGAGGCCTACACCGAAGATCAGGCGGCCGTCCGTGATCACGTCGAGCGTCGCGAGCTGCTCCGCGATCTCGACGGGGTGGTGCAGCGGGAGCAGGAGAACGCCGGTGCCGAGAATCATGCCCCGGGCGTCGGCGGCGAGGCGCGCGAGGGTCGGGATCGGCTGGAAGTACGTGAACGGATCGGCGAGATAGTGCTGGCTTGCCCAGACTGAGCTGAATCCGACTGCGCGCGCAAGCCGGACCTGCTCGACGTGCTCGCGGAAGCGGGCCGCCTGCGGCTCCTCGGGGAGATGCTGAACGGAGAGGCCGAGGCCGAACTTCACTCCGGGAGCCTCCACACGCGACCCGCCGCGGGCTCCTCGGTCAGCGTGAACTGGGGCAGCGCCATGTGGTCGGCGAGGTCCTGGAAGACGACGCGGACGCGTTTGCCGATCGCGACGTCCGCCTCCGACTCAGCCGTGAAGTCCACCTTCACGAGATTGGCGATGACCCGCAGCGCTTCGTCGGGCGTCGGCTGGCCGCGCTGCTCGTCCAGCTCGACCAGCACGACGGCGTAGGGCGTCATCTCCTTGAAGCCGGGCTGGATCGCATGAGCGACGATCTCGTAGGAGTAGATCGTCCCGCGCCCGGACACCTCCTGCCACGTCCACCCGAGGTCCATGCACCAGGGGCAGGCGTGGGTGGGCGGGTAGCGCATGAGCCCGCAGGCCTTGCACTTGCGCACGACGAGCCGGTGGGCGCGCGCGTGCGCGTAGAACTCCTTCCATTCGCTGTCGTTGTCGGGAACGATCAGCGCCATGCCGCGGTACTGGACTGGTTGGGGCATGCAAGGCTCCTTTACCGCAGGCTCGCACTCCTAGCGTCGCATGATGAGCGCGCTGCCGGTCGCGGGCATGGCCCAGCCGAGATTCATCGTGATCTCGGCGTCCTTGACCTGGCGGCACTGGCGCGGGGAATAGTCGTACGTGTGGATGCCCTCGGCGGCGCGCGGGCAGTAGTCGTCCACGGTGCCGCGGAGCTGGCGCACGTTCTCGATCACCATGGACATGCCGTGCGTGTAGCCCTCGCAGAGGTGGCTGCCCGACGTGTTGTTGGGACGCGTGCCCCCGAGCTCGATGATCCCGCTCGACACGTAGGCGCCGCCCTCGCCCTTCTTGCAGAACCCGTACTCCTCCAGCTGGAGCATGGTGGTGAACGTGAAGGCGTCGTAGGAGCCGGTGACGTCGACGTCCTCGGGCGTGATCCCGGCCTGCGGAAAGACGATGTCCTTGGCGTAGTAGCCGGCCACCCGCGAGATGGGGCCATACGCCCAGTGGAAGTCCAGGCGCGGCTTCGACACGCGGCCCGCGACGCCCATGATATGGATCGGCCGGTGCTTCAGGTCGCGCGCGCGTTCGACCGACGTGACGATGATGCACGTCGCGTTGTCCGTCTCGACGCAGCAGTCGAGGAGATGAAGCGGCTTTACGATCCAGCGCGAGTTGAGGACGTCCGGCACCGTCACCCTCTCCTTCAGGAGCGCCTTCGGGTTCTGCGAGGCGTGCTTGCTGTGCGCGACGCGCACGTGGGCGACCTGTGCGGAGGTCGTGCCGTACTCGTACATGTGGCGCATGAAGGTCGGCGCGAAGTTTTGGCCGGCGCTCCGCATCCCGTAGGGCACCTGCGCGAGGTCCAGCCCGCGCACGGGCTGGGCGGCGCGCGCCCCGGTGCCACCGATGCGGAACTCCGAGTATCCGTTCATCGAGCGGTAGATCGCGACGGTATTGCACATGCCCGCTTCGATCGCCCCCATCGCGAGGCCGACCAGCGCCTCGGTGGACGAGCCGCCCCCCATCACGTCCATGTAGAAGTTGAACCGGATGCCGAGGTCGGAGGCCACGCTGTTGGCGAGCGTCGAGTCGCCGCCCTGGTAGTCGAGCATCCCGTCCACGTCGGCCGCTTTGAGCCCGGCGTCGAGGATCGCCTTGCGGATGGCCTCCACGGCCATGGCCCGCGTCGTGCGCCCAGAGCTGCGCGAGTACTCCGTCTCTCCGACGCCGACGATGCAGTACTTGTCCCGGAGCCCGCGACTCTGGACGACCATCTCGCGGGTGCCTCCTCGATTTTCTGGACGTTGGGCCTACCCCCCCCCCGGCTATCCGGGGGCCGCGCGATGCTACCATTTTGTCGCCAACTGTGTCATCGACGCGGATCGAGCGTAGTGCCCCGCTCAGCCCGTGGGGTGCGTTGACCCCCCGCGCAATCGGGAGAGGATGTCGTTCGCGAGCGCGAGGGCGCGGGCGAAGGCGGCGTCGATGTCCTCGAGCTCTCGTTTGGCCTGGTCCACGTCCGACCGGAGCCTTTCGTGGGCCTGCTTGATCGTTTCGGCTTCGCGCCGCAGCCGATCATAACTGTCGAGAACCTCACGGATCGCGCCGACGCGGTCGTGGATCACCTCGACCCACTCGCGGGCTTCACGCAGGCTCGCCGACTCGGACGGCCCCCTCACGATCATCGTGTGGGAGGCGGTCTGAAGTTTCTGGTCGACCTCCGGACGCGCCCGACGTTCAGCTCTGCGACGCTCGGCTGCCGCCGGAGCCGTCCGCATTCGACGTGCCCCGAGTCGACGGTCGAGGATCACCCCCACATTCTGGTCGCAGGCGAAACGCTTGCGCAGGTCCTCATAGAGATCGGGATGCAGTCGGTTGACGATAAACAGATGGATCGGCATCCCCGCGATTCTAGCAGGCCTGCAGGGGGCGAAGGCGACCTTCGGGACGCTCAGGAAGGGCCGTTCTTGCCGTTGGGCCTCGGGAGGACCTCGGCCAGGAACTTGCCGGTATACGAGCCCGGCGTCTGGGCGATCGTCTCGGGCGAGCCTTCGGCGACGATCTCCCCGCCCTCCTCGCCGCCCTCGGGGCCGAGGTCGATGACGTGGTCCGCGGATTTGACGACGTCCAGGTGGTGCTCGACGACGAGCACGGTGTTGCCGGCGTCGACCAGCCGGTTGAGCACGCCGAGGAGCTTCTTGACGTCGTCGAGGTGGAGACCGGTCGTCGGCTCGTCGAGGATGTAGAGCATCTCGCCGGTCGCGCGGGCGCCCAGCTCGGCGGCGATCTTGAGCCGCTGCGCTTCGCCGCCCGACAGCGTCGTCGCCGCCTGCCCGAGCCGGAGATAGCCGAGCCCCACCGCCTGCAGCGTCTGCAGTCGTCGCGCGAGGCCGTTCTGGGCGGCGAAGAAGTCGCCGGCCTCGTCCACGGTCATCCGCAGAACGTCGCTGATGTTGCGGCCGCGGAGCTTCACGCCGAGGACGTCTGGTCGGTATCGCCGGCCCTCGCATTCCTGGCAGGAGACGTACACGTCCTCGAAGAAGTACATCTCGACCTTCTGGAAGCCGTCGCCCTGACACGACTCGCATCGGCCACCCTGGACGTTGAACGAAAACGCTCCCGAGTCGAGGCCGAGCGCCTTGGCCCGCGGGAGCGCCGCGAAGAGCTTGCGGATCTCGTCGAACGCCTTCACGTAGGTGACCGGGTTCGAGCGGGGCGTGCGGCCGATCGGCTCCTGGTCGATGAGGCGCACGCCCTTGAGGTACTCGATGCCGACCAGCGCGTCGTAGGCGCCCGGCGGCGCGAAGTCGGTCTTGAAGGCGCGCGCGACGGCCCGATAAAGCGTGTCGTGCACCAGCGTGGACTTGCCCGAGCCCGACACGCCCGACACGACGGTGAGCGTGTGCAGCGGGACGCGGAAGGTCACGTTCTTGAGGTTGTGCTGGCGTGCGCCGGCGAGCGTCAGCGCGCGCCGCCCGCTCCGCCGAAACGGCGGCACCGGAATCGATTCGCGTCCCGAGACATAGCGCGCGGTGAGCGAGTGCGTCGCCCGCTGGAACTCGGCCTGCGGACCGTTGAAGACGATCTCGCCGCCGCGCTCGCCCGAGCCCGGTCCGAGCTCGACGATGTGATCCGCCGCCCCGATGAACTCGCGGTCGTGCTCGACGACCACCACGGTGTTGCCCGCCTGCGCGAGCTCGTGGCAGAGCTCGGCGAGCCGGGTGGTGTCGCGCGCGTGCAGCCCGATCGACGGCTCGTCCAACACATAGAGCGTCCCCACGAGCTGCGAGCCGAGCTGATTGGCCAGGTTGATTCGCTGCGCCTCGCCGCCCGACAGCGTCCGGGTCTGCCGGGAGAGCGTGAGGTAGCCGAGCCCGACGCGGAGCAGGAAGGTGAGCTTGGCGTTGAGCTGGCGCAGGATCTCGCGCGCCACGAGCGCCTCCCAGGCGCTGAGGCCGAGGTTGCCGAGGAGACGGGCCGCGCCGTCGATCGTGAGCGCGGTGAACTCGGCGATCGTGAGCCCCGCGACCCGAGCCGCCAACGCGGCGGGCTTCAGCCGCGCGCCGCGGCACGTCCGGCAGACCGACTGGCTGCGATAGCGTGAGAGGAAGACGCGCACGTGGAGCTTGTACCGGTACGACTCGACCTCCTCGAAGAAGCCCTGGATGCCGGGAAAGCGCCCGTCGCCGGCGTAGACGAACCCGCGCGTGGCCTCGGGAAGCTTCTCCCACGGCGTCTCGGTGTCGACCTTCCGCCGCCGCGCCGCCTTCATGAGCTCGCGCTGGTACCGGCGTCCCGAGGGGTGCGTCCACGGCTCCACGGCGCCGTCGGCGAGGCTCAGCGTGCGGTCCGGCACGACGAGCGCCTCGTCGTACTTGAGGACGTTGCCGAATCCCTTGCACTCCGGGCACGCCCCCAGCGGGTGGTTGAACGAGAACAGGAGGGGCTGCGGCCGATCGAGGACGGCGCCACATCCACTGCAGCGGAAGTCCTCGCCGAATTCGCGGGTCCCGGCCCCGACGACCTCGACCGCGAGCCGCCCGCCGCCTTCGCGCAGCGCCGCCTCGACCGACTCGGTGATGCGACCGCGCTGCGCCGAGTCCAGCACGACGCGATCGAGGATCACCGCGATCGCCTTGCGCTCGCCGAAATCGACCGGCGGCGGGGCGGCGAGGTCGAGGATGTCGCCGTCGACCCGGACGCGGGCGAAGCCCCGCCGAGTGAGATTCGCCCAGAGCTCCGCGGGCGGGAGCCCGGCAGGGACGGCGAGGCGGAACGTGATCATCGCGCGCGCCCCCGGATGCTCCTCGAGCAACGCATCGACGATGGACTGTGGCGAGTGCGATGCGGCCGGCGCGCCGCAACTCGGACAGTGGACGTGGCCGATCTTCGCGTAGAGCAGCCGGAGGTAGTCGTAGATCTCGGTGGCGGTGCCGACCGTCGAGCGCGCCGTCCGGACCGGGTTCTTCTGCTCCAGGGCAACCGCCGGGCGGATCTGCTCGATCTTGTCCACGTCGGGACGGTCGACCCGATCGAGGAACATCCGGGCGTAGGTCGAGAGCGACTCGATGTAGCGCCACTGGCCCTCGGCGAAGAGCGTGTCGAAGGCGAGGGAGGACTTACCGGAGCCGGACACCCCGGTCACGACGGTGAGGCGGTCGTGGGGGATCTCGAGCGAGATGTTCTTGAGGTTGTTCTGTCGGGCTCCCTGGATGCGAAGCCCGAGGGGCCGAGCCATTCGAACGGTCCTCCTGA
>QHSV01000242.1 GCA_003221655.1 Candidatus Rokuibacteriota bacterium | reverse complement strand
GCCGCGTGGTCCGGCGACCCCTGCGGCCACCCACACCCGGCGGCCCGCGGCGGCTCCGCGCGTCGAGGTGGTCGAGGCGGTTCGCCGGTGCTGCGGGGCCGTGCTATGGTTGCACCGGAGGTTCTGGAGCGTGAGCGGCGCACTGATCACGCTCGAGGGTGTCGAGGGGTCGGGCAAGACGACCCAGATGATGCGGCTCGAGCGATGGCTTCGTCAGCAGGGCCGGAAGGTCGTGCACACCCGCGAGCCCGACGGGACACGGCTCGGTTTCGCCGTGCGTCGCTTGTTCGAGCGCCCGGGCATTCACCCGACGCCGCTCGTCGAGGTCTTCCTCTTCATGGCGGCGCGCCAGCAGCATGTCGCGGAGAAGATCCGGCCGTGGCTCGACCGGGGCCGCGTCGTGCTCTGCGACCGGTACGCCGACGCGACGGTCGCCTATCAGGGGTACGGCCGCGGCGTCGGTCCCGACCTGATCCGCGAGCTGAACGTTCGCGCGACCAGCGGCGTCATGCCCGACCTCACGCTGCTCTTCGACCTCGATCCGGCTGAGGGACTGAGGCGGATCGGCGGACGGCGGCTCGACCACTTCGAGCGCGAAGCACTCGCCTTCCACCGGCGCGTGCGCCAGGGCTATCTCGAGATCTGCCGCGCCGAGCCCAAGCGCGTGCGGCTGATCCGCGCGGCGCGCCCGCCCGCAGTTGTCGCGGCCGAGGTGCGGGCGATCGTCGAGGACTTCTTCCGTGGCGCTTGAGCGCATTCTCGACCAGCCGCTGGCCGTGGACCTGCTGCGCCGGGCGCTCGCGAGCGATCGGGTCGCCCACGCATACGCCTTCGTCGGCCCCGCGGGCGCCGGGCGGATGTCGACGGCGCTCGCGTTCGCCGCGGAACTGTTGGGGAGCCTCTCCCGGCAGCACCCCGACCTGCACGTGATCGTGCCGACGCCTCCCGAGACGAACTCGCGGGGCGCCCGGGCCATCCGCATCGGCGCCATCCGCGAGCTCGAACGGCAGGCGTCGCTGCGGCCCGTGATGGCGCGGCGCAAGGTCTTCGTCCTCGACGAGGCCGAGCGGATGACGGGCGAGGCGCCGCAGGCGTTCCTGAAAACGCTCGAGGAGCCGCCCGCCGCAACCGTGATCATCCTGATTCTGCCGCGGGCGCGGGCGGTGCCGGCGACCGTACTGTCGCGGTGTCAGATCGTGCGCTTCGCACCGCGCGATGACGCCGGCGCGGCGACGGCGCGGGCCCAGGCGCGCGAGCTTCTGGCCGAGGTCAGGGCACAGGGCGTCGACGCGCTGTTCCGGCGCACAGATCGCCTGGAGCGAGAGAAGGCAGAGGCGCTGGTGGACGCCTACTGGCTTTTTTGCCGCGATCTGCTGCTCGCGAAGTCCGAGGCGCCCGCGGCCCTCTTCATCGACGGCGATCACGCCACCGAGCTCGCGCGCGAGGCCGAGGGCTGGACGGTCGATCAGATCCTGGCGGCGGTGGATCTCTGCCGGCAGGCACGAGAGGCGCTCCTGCGCAACGTCGCTCCCCGCCTTACCCTCGAAGTGGTGCTGAGCCGGCTCGCCCTGCGGGCGGCATAGGGGATGGTACACATGGACGAATATCTCGTCGGCGTTCGGCTTCGCGCCACCGCGCAGGCCGACGACTACCGGGTCGGGGACCTCGAACTGCACGTCGGCGATCTGGTACTGGTGGAGACCGCGGCCGAGAGCGCCGTCGGTGAGGTGCGCCGGGCGAAGCGTGAGCTGCCCGAAGCGAAGAAGGATCGCTTGTACCGGCGGGTGCTGCGTACGGTAACCGAGGCAGAGGCGCGGGCGTACCGCGAGCACCGTGAGCGCGAGGAGCGGGCGATCGACACCGCGCAGCGCATCGCGAGGAGCCGCGGCGTCCGAATGAAAGTCGTCGACGTCGAAATGCACCCGATCGCCCGGCGGGTGACGGTCTATTTCAATGCCGAGGAGCGCATCGACTTCCGCGACCTGGTCCGCGATCTAGCGCGCGAGCTCCGCGCGCGGGTCGAGATGCGCCAGATCGGCGCCCGGGACACGACGAAGCTGCTCGACGGCATCGGGCCGTGTGGCCGCCAGCTCTGCTGCTCGTCCCACCTCAGACGATTCGAGCCGATCTCGGTGAGGATGGCGAAAGCTCAGGACATGCCGCTGACCGACAACCGGCTCCTGGGCAACTGCGGCCGGCTCAAGTGCTGCCTGCTCTACGAGTTCTCGACCTACGAGGAGCTGCGGTCGCGGCTGCCGCGGGTGAACACCCCCTGCCAGGCGTCCTGCGGTGGTGGGGGCTGCATGACGGGCAAGATCAGATCGCTCCGTGTCCTCAAGCAGAGCGTCGTCGTGGGCTTCCCCGACGGCACGGAGGCGGAGGTGCCGCTCGACCAGGTCACCTGGGAGGGGCGGGCGCACATCCAGGCGCAGCGCGAGCAGTGACCGCTTTCTACCTGACGACGCCAATCTACTATGTGAACGACCGCCCCCACCTGGGGCATGCGTACACGACGATCGTTGCCGACGCGATGGTGCGCTACCGGCGTCTCGCGGGCGACGACGTCTGGTTCCTCACGGGCACCGACGAGCACGGCGACAACATCGCCCAGGTCGCGGCCAAGGCGGGCGTGACGCCGCTGGCGCTGGCCGACAAGAACTCCGCGGCGTTCCGCGAGACCTGGCAGGCCCTCGGCATCCAATACAGCGACTACATCCGCACGACCGAGGAGCGCCACAAGAAGGTCGTCCAGGCGATTCTCCAAAAGCTCTGGGATGCCGGCGAGATCTATCTCGGCAAGTACGGCGGCCAGTACTGCTTCGGCTGCGAGCGATTCTACACGGAGAAGGAGATCGTCGACGGCAAGTGCCCGGATCACCAGCGACCTCTGACCTACATCGAGGAGGAGAACTACTTCTTCAAGATGTCGAAGTACCAGGGCTGGCTGATCGACTACATCGAGCACCACCCCGACTTCATCCGGCCCGAGCGCTACCGCAACGAGGTGCTCGGCTTCCTGCGCGACCCGTTGACCGACCTGTCGATCAGCCGGCCACGCCGGCGGCTCGAGTGGGGGATCCCGCTGCCGTTCGACGACACGTACGTCACCTACGTCTGGTTCGACGCGCTGCTCAACTACGTGTCGGCCCTCGGCGGCCCGGGCGATCCGCGCTTCGAGAAGTTCTGGCCCCACGTCCAGCACGTGACCGCCAAGGACATCGTGAAGCCCCACGCGATCTACTGGCCGTGCATGCTCAAGGCGGCCGGCATCCCGCTCTATCAGCATCTCAACGTCCACGGCTACTGGACCCTCGGCGGGCAGAAGATCTCCAAGTCCGTCGGAAACCTCGTCGAGGCGCTGGCGCTCAAGGAGAAGTACGGTAACGACGCCTTCCGGTACTTCGTCCTGCGCGAGATGGTCTTCGGTCTCGACGCCGACGTCTCCGAGGCGGCGTTCGTCGGCCGGCTCAACGCCGATCTGGCGAACGACCTCGGCAACCTGGTCTCGCGGGTGACGACGCTGATCGTGAACCTGAACCGGGGCGGGGTCCCCGAGCCCGGCCCGGCGACGGCCGCGGAGGAAGGAGTCAGCGCGGCCTTCACGAAGGCCAAGGCCGACGTGGCGACCGCGATGGAGGACTTTGCGTTTCAACGCGCGCTGGCCTCGATGTGGGAGTTCGTCGGCGTCGTGAATCGCTACGTGGACGCGACGCAGCCGTGGGCGCTCGCCAAGGACGCCGGCAAGCGGGAGCGACTCTCGGCGGTGCTGTACACACTCGCCGAGTCGCTGAGGGTTCTCGGGATCGTGCTCACACCGTTCCTGCCCGACGCGGCGACGAAGATCCGCGCCGGGCTGGGCCAGCCGGAAGAGCCAAAGCTCGTCGACGCTGTCTGGGGACGCCTCGCGCCGGGTACGACGGTCCAGAAGGTGTCAGGACTCTTTCCGCGCGTCGATGTCCCGATGAAGCCGGGCGCCGGCGAGCTCGAAGCCGTGACTGCGGCGCCGCGCATCAAGATCGACGAGCTCGGTAAGATCGAGCTGCGCGTGGCGGAAGTGGTCGCGGCCGAGCCGCTGCCCAAATCGAAGAAGCTCCTGAAGCTCACGGTATCGCTCGGCGAGGAGCAGCGCACGCTGGTGGCGGGCATCGCCGAGCACTACACGCCGGCCGAGCTGGTGGGCAAGAAGGTCGTCGTCGTGGCGAACCTCGAGCCGGCGAAGCTCATGGGTGTCGAGTCGAACGGCATGGTCCTGGCCGCGTCCGGCGCCGGCAAGCTGGCCGTGCTCACGCCCGATCGCGACCTGCCGCCCGGATCGAAGGTCAGTTGACGAGCTTATGCCCGTCACGACGCTGACCCCGGACGAGTACGTGGACGCGATCGTGCAGATCGCCGAGCGCGACGCCTCCATCGCGCGGGTCCTGCGCGAGATCGTCAGCCTCGAGACAGCCGTGCGGTCGAGCGCGCTCGACCTGGTGGCCGCACACCTCCGCGTGCACTCAGCCGCCGGCGACGTGATCGACTGCATTGACGCGCTCAAGCGCGACGCGGTGGCCCAGCGCATCGCCGAGCGGCTTGCCGCGGCGCACCCGCCCGACCCGGGCGATCCGACGACCCCGCCGCCCGTGTGAATTCCGCGGTTGCGTGGCTCGCCGAGTGGGGCGTCTCGCTCGGCTCGCTGACCGGCGGCGTCTTCACGCTCTTCTTCTTCCGCCGCGGTCTGCCGAACGTCGCCTGGATCGTAGGCTACCTGCTGCTGCTCTGCCTGGTCTTCGCCCTCCTCGTCGAGATGCGCCAGCCGCTCGCCGACTCCGGGCGGAGGGCCGGCCGTCTGGTCATCACCGCGGCCGACTACACGATCCAGACCCTGTGCCACGGCCTTCTCCTGTTCGTGCTGCCCGCCTATTATGCGAGCGCGACGCTGACGTCACTGAACGCGTTCTTTCTCCTTCTGCTCGTGGCGATGGCGCTCCTGGCGACCTTCGATCCGTGGTACCGGGCCATCGTCAATCCGCGGCCGTGGCTCGGCTACGTCTTCTATGTCGTGTCGATCTTCGCGGCACTCAACGTCGCGCTGCCGCTGGTCGGCCTGCCGCCGTACATCGCGCTCCTGGCCAGCGCGTTCGCCGCCTCGATCGCGGTGACCCCGGTGGTTCGGCGGGCGAGCGGGCGGCCGTGGCGGGCGGCGCTCCGCGCGACCGTGGCGCTCGGGGTGATCGCAGCGACGCTGGCGGCGGTCGGATGCGTGTGGATCCCCCCGGCGCCCCTCTTCATGGCGCGCGCCGCGATCATGTGGGATGTGCTAGACCTCGATGCCATCGAGGCGCTGCCGCCGATCATCAGCGCCGGTGAGGTGAAGCAGCGTGGACTCGTGGCGTACACTGCGATCTACGCGCCGGCGGGCCTGCGCCAGCGCGTCAACCACGTCTGGAGGCACAAGGGGCGGGTGGTCGAGGTGGTCGGCCTTTCCCCGGTCCTCGGGGGCCGACGGGAGGGCTACCGCACGTACTCGCGCAAGACGTCGTTTCCAGCCGAGCCGGAGGGCCGGTGGTCGGTCGACGTCGTGACCGCCTCGGGCCAGCTGATCGGCCGGCTCCGCTTCCGAGTGGTTCCGTAACATCGACGATCCGGTTTGGAGGACGCCATGGCTGAGACCGTGCGAACCGCGGAGTACTTCTACGTGATGGTGCCGGACAAGCCGGGGGAGGGCGCCCGGGTCCTCGGCGAGCTCAGGAGTGCCGGCGTCAACTTGGTGGCGTATTCGGGCTTTCCGAGCGGCCGCGGTGCCCAGCTCGATGTCGTTCCGACCGATCCGGCGGCGTTCAAGACGGTCGCCAAGGGCCGGATCGCGCCTCGGGCGAGACCGGGCGTGTCGGCGCCACAAGCTCCTTCCGCAGGCCACCTTCGACCTGAGCCGTCCTCATGGCACCCGATACAATCAACCTCTTCGATACGCACGCGCACCTGCATTTCCCGGAGTTCGCCGGCGACCTCGACGCCGTGCTCGAGCGCGCGCGGGCCGCCGGGGTGCGCCGCATGGTGACGATCGGGACGGACGTGGCGACCTCGCGGGCCGCGGTGGCGCTGGCCGCGCGTGAGCCGGACGTGTGGGCGGCCGTCGGCATCCACCCGCACGAAGCGACCTCCGCGGATGACACGGCGCTCGTCGAGATCGAGCGGCTCGCGTCCACCGCCCGCGTCGTCGCGATCGGCGAGACCGGTCTGGATTTCTTCCGCAACCTTTCGCCGCGGGAGGCTCAAGCGCGCGCGTTCCGCGCGCAGTTGGCGCTCGCGCGCCGGGCCGGGAAGCCTGTGCTCGTCCACTGCCGCGACGCTCACGAAGAGACGTTGTCGCTCCTGGCGGCCGAGGGCACGCGCGAGAGGGGCGGGATCATGCACTGCTTCTCGGGCGACCTCGCGATCGCCCGCCGGTGTCTCGACCTCGGGCTCCTCATCTCGCTGGCGGGCCCGGTGACGTACCCCAAGCCGGGCGCCCTGCCCGAGGTGGCGAGGATGATTCCGTCCGATCGCCTCGTGGTCGAGACCGACTGCCCGTACCTGCCACCACAGCCCTACCGAGGCAAGCGCAACGAGCCGGCATACGTCGCGATCACGGCGGCGCGCGTCGCCGAGCTGCGCGGCGAGCCGCTGATCGATCTCGCCGCTCGCATGTCGGAGAACGCCCGCGCCCTGTTCCGGCTGTGAGGCGCAGCGCCTCGCTGCACGACGCCGCGCTCTACCTGCGCGGCCAGATCAACACCAGGCTGAGCCGGGTGTTCAACGCCTGGGACCGCACCCCGCGGCCCGTGCCGCCGCCGCTCGCCGAGGTGATCGCGGGCGAGCGCTCCCCCCTGGCCCTGTCGCGCCTCCTCGAAGGGCGCTCGAACCCCGCGCGCGAGGCGGCGGTGGCGCGCTATCTCGATGCGCGCGGCGTGGCGTTCGCGCGCCACGCGTTCACGTCGAACGAGGGATCGGGCGAGAACTTCAGCGTCGATCTGGGCTCAGGGAACAGGGTGCTCTTGCTCATCGCGCATCACGACGCGGTGCCCGGGAGCCCCGGCGCCAACGACAACGCCGCCGCCGTGGGCGTCTTATTGACGCTGCTGGAACGCCTCTCCGCGTCGCTCCCGCCGACGCTGCGTGTACGGCTTCTCTTCACCGCGGCGGAGGAGCGCGGCTACCTCGGCGCCCGACAATACGTGGGCGAGGCGAACCTGGCCGAGCTGGCCGGGGTCTTGAGCCTCGAGCTGTGCGGCATCGGCGACAGCGTCGCGGTCTGGGACGTGGCCGACGAGACGCCGTTCCTCGGTCAGGTGCGCGCGGCGCTCGAGGGCATCGGACTCAGGCGCGACGAGAGCTACAACGTCGTCGGACGCATCCCGATGTTCGGGAGCGACCACCGCGCGTTCGCAACCGCGGGCGTACCGGCGTACGGGTTGACGCTCGTGCCGGCGGCGCAGGCCGAGGCGCTGCGGCAGTTCATCTTCAGCCCCGTGCGCAGCGCGTTCCGCTACCTGATCCGGCGTCCTGCGCCGTTCGACACCTACCACACGGCCCGCGACAGCGGGAGCACCCTCGAGCCGTCGGCGCTGGCCGTGGCGCTCCGGGCGCTCGAGGCCATCGTCGCGGAAGTGGCGTAGGGATCCGTCAGGGGGCGCGCGGGCCGGAGACGATGCGCGTCAGGAGGCGTCGGCTCCTCGCGGCCTCGCTCGCCGGCACCAGGACGACCACCTCGCCCTGGGCACCGACACTGAACGGATGGACTGAGTGGGCCAGGCGCGACCGGAGCAGTGTCGGGATTCCCTCGCTCTCGAAGAGACTCCGGACGACGATCGCCTCCGCCTGGTCGCACCGGCGCACCTCGACCAGGCCGCGCTCGCGGCGCGGGGCGTCCGGGCGCTCCGGAAACGGGATCACCTTTCCGCGTGGCGACATGGCTCTGAGTATAATCCGGCTTACAATCGCGCCGTGAGCGGGACGGCCGGCATCGTCGTCGCCTGCCCGTGCGGCGAGGTCTACGAAGTGCGGCCGGAATACGCGGGCCGGCTCCTCGAGTGCCCGTCGTGCCGGCGGCACCTCCGGGCGGGCCAGACGCCGAGCGCGTTGCGCGCGCCCGCCCCAGGCGTCGATGCTGCCTTCGACCGCGACGTCTTCCTTCTCCGCGAGCGCATCTTCACGATCACCTCGAAGTACGAGGTCTGGGCGGAGGCCGGCACGCCGATCCTCTACGTGGAGCGGCCGACCTATCCGATCCGGACCCTCGCGGCCTACGTCGTCGCGGTCATCGCGACGCTGGTGGTCACGGGATGGGCCGCGGCGCCCATCGCCCGCGATGGCGGCGAGGTGCTGTTCCTGCTGGTGTTCCCCCTGGCGGCCTTCGTCTTCCTCGTGGTGTCGATGTCCCTGGCGGCGAGCCGCTGGCGATGGCGATCGAGGACTCGATGGTGCTCTCGCTGCTCCGGCGCGTCCTCGGCCCGTTCTTCGGCTTCCTCCGCACCAACTTCATCTTCGTGCGGGGCCGGGACGACGAGATCTTCGGCGAGTTCAACCGCAAGTTCACGCTGCTCGACCGCTACGTGCTCAACCTCTCCGCGGACGCCGGGCGGACGTTCGACCGTCGGATCGCGCTGGCGCTCGGCATCATGCTCGACAGCGGGGAGCGCCGCTGATGGCCACCGCACCCGAGCAGCCGCTGCGCATCACGCCTGACATGCTCCTCTCGCGCCGCATCGACTTCGAGCGGCGGATGCGGCGCCTTCCGCCGGTGACCGTGGTGATCCTCGTGGTGCTGGTCGTGATCTTCCTGGCGGAGGTCAGGGTCGGTGCGCTCGCGTCGCGCGAAGCGATCGTCGCGATGGGCGCGCTCGAGCGCGAGCGCGTGGCCGCGGGCGAGTACTGGCGCCTCCTGACCGCCCCCTGGCTCCACGGCGGCGTGGACCACCTGGTCGGCAACGGGATCGCGCTCTTCATCCTGGGCATGCTGTGCGAGGCGGCGTTCGGCCACGCCCAGTTCGTCCTGCTCTACGTGCTGAGCGGGCTGGCGGGCTCCCTGGTGAGCCTCGCGGTCAGCGTCGGGCCGTCGGTGGGTGCCTCCGGCGCGATCTTCGGCCTGCAGGGCGCCGCGATCATGCTCTTTCGGCTCCACCGCGATCGCTTGCTCGTGCGGGACTGGCTCTGGCTCGTCGCCGCCCTGCTGGCCGCGGCGCTCGTCGGCTGGAGCACCCGCCGCTAGCCGGCTGCTGAAAAAGGCCCATCTGGATCTTCGGGAGGTGTCGGAGGGGGCCGTCGAGGCCCCCTCTGACTGTGATTAGAGGTCGCGCGCCGCGGGGAGGCCCGCGAGCGACGTCGCGGCCCGCACGCCGCGCGCGATCGCGCGAGCGACCGCGTCCGCCGCCGCGAGACCCAACCGGGTGAGGTCGGCGCGCCGATCACCGGCGGACAGCGCGAAGAGGGTGTCGCCGTCGAACGCGGTGTGGGGCGGGGACAACGCGCGCGCGAAGCCGAGCATCCCGAGCGCCGCGAGCTTCCCGGCCTCGGTCTTGGCCAGCCGAGCGTTGGTGGCGACGACACCGATGGTCGTGTTCCCGGGCGCGGCGAAGCGCTCGAGGGCGCCGCCGGCAGCGAGCACCTGCGCGGAGTCGATGAGCCGATGGCCGTCGGGCGCCTCGCGGGCACCGGCGATGAGCGCGCCCGTGTCGGGATCGCGCACGTCGCCGACGGCGTTCACCGCTACGAGCGCGCCGACCACGACGTCGCCGAGCCTCGCCGAGGCGCTTCCGATCCCGCCGCGCATGGCTCGGCCGATGCGGTGCACCTTGCCGACGGTCGCGCCCGTGCCCGCCCCCACGTTGCCCTCGGCGACGGGCCCGGCCACCGCGCCGGCGGCGGCCTCGTAGCCCATCTCACGGGTGGGGCGCGCACGACTGTCACCAACGCTGAGGTCGAAGAGGAACGCGCCCGGGACGTGCGGCACGACGGTCGGCCCCGCCGCGAAGCCCTGGCCGCGCGCCTCGAGCCAGCGCATCACGCCCCAGATCGCCTCGCCGCCGAAACGGCTGCCGCCGCCGAGGACGACGCCGTTGACCGTCGGCACGAGGTGGCGTGGGTCGAGATAGTCGAGTCCAACGACGTCGTTCGCGCCGCCCCGCAACTCGACGCCGCAGACCGCGGGATCATCGCACAGCACCACCGTGACGCCGGTGAGGCCGGTGAGATCCGTCGCGTGACCGACGCGGATTCCCGGGACGTCGGTGATCAGGGCTTCCGGCTCACGTCGGAGGCGCTGAGCCGCCCCGCCGCGACTTCCGAGGCCAACTCGAGGGCGCGCTGGGCGAGCGCCCGCGCCAGCGGATGGCGGAGAGGCTCGGCGTCGCTCTCGGCGAACGCCGCGGCCGCGGCCGACGCGGTCGCCGCTGGCTCGGGCCGGCCGGTGGCGCTGAAGATCCAGGACATCTCGGCGAGCCGCCGCGCCCAGCGGCGCCGCGCCGCGGGCGCGAACTCGCGCTCGACCACGCGCGCGAGGATCGCCTCCTGCCGCTCGACCTTGATCTGGTCGGAGACCACGAGGCGGCTCTGGCGCGCCTCCTGTATCTCGAGCGCGTCGCTCTGGACTGTCTCGGGGTCGAGGAACCAGCCCGCCATCTCGGGGAGCGCGAGCAGCTCTGCCGAGCGGGCGAGGAGCAGGGGGTCAGCGACCGCCGCGGCCGGCGGCTCGGCGGCGGTGACCTCCGCGAAGAACGGCTGCCAGCGCCCGAACTCGGATGGCGGCGAGGTCCCGCGCTCCCGATGAATCTGAAGACCTTCGGCCACGAGGCCGACGGCGCGCGCGGGCTCGGTCTCGACCCACGGGAGCTTCTGCGCCGCGCGGAGCGAGGCCAGCTCCGCCTCGAGCCGCCGCTTCGTGATCTCTCCGCCTGCGACCTCGGTGATTCCGACGACGTCGTTGAGGATGAGCGAGCAGAGCGCGCCGCCGCCGTACGGGCCTTCGAACAGGATCCACGCGGCCCGCGACCCACTGCCGTCGATGCCCGAGAGCCAGGCGCGCACGGCGCGCGGGGCCCGACGCTGGACCACGGGCGCCGGCGGCGGGGGGGGAGCCGGGATCACGCCCCGCTGCGAGAGACGATAAAGGGCTCGCTTCGCGGCTCGGCGCACCGCGCGGTCCGCGGCGCCCTCGGCCAGCCCGGTCAGGGCCGGAAGGGCTCCCGCTCCGTGCTCGTTCGCGAATGCGCGGAGTCGCTCGTCGAGGACGTTCTCGGGCAGGCCACGCAGCGATGTCGGGTCGAGGCTCGCGACTGGATCCGTCATCCGAAGCGGAGCTGGAAGAACGGCTGCCGAGGATGATCGATGAAGTAGACCCGGCGCGCGTAGTCGAGGGCTCCAGCGTAGCGCTCGAACTGGTCGGCGAGCCTGCGATAGAGCGGCGCTGCGCCGGCGGTGGCCCGCGAGCTCGCGCGGCCGTGCTCGGACACAAAGTGGTAAGCGCGTTTGCCCTGGGCGACGTAGTAGCGGGTCGACGCTGTGCGCTCGACACGCTCGCGAAAGATGCCGGTCATGAACAGCGTGAAATCGCCGATATGCCGGCACACCGTGACTTCGTGTTCCGGCTGGAAGTGCGCTGGATCTTCCCAGACCGCTTGCGTCTCGAGAAGCAGATCGACGACGGTGTCGAGCCGTGGCACCACGAGGCCGCGAGGAAAGAGGTTCTCGGTGCGCGCGAAGCGAGTCAGCAGGTCGGCGAGGTACGGCGAGGCCGGATCGTTGCCGAGCGCCAGGTCGTGGAAACTCGCCCGGAGCGCCCGATCGAAGAAGGCGCGCAACTCCACAGCTGGAATGATAGCAAATTCTCAAATTTGCTAGAATCCGAGCGCGTGGCGGACCGCCCGGGCACCAAGATCCCATGGTTCCTCGTCGCCGCGAGCATCGTGCTCGTCCTGGTGGTCCTCTACCTGCTCTTCATCGGCTACCTGCCGGCCAAGCAGCGGGTCGCCAGCCTCGAAACCGAGCTCAAGGATCTTTACAAACGCGAGGCGGAGCTGCAGACGAAGATCGCGCAGCAGGACCAGCGGCACGCGCTCCGCGAGCGGCAGATCTCGGCGCTCACGTCCGAGCGCGACACGCTCATCCGGCGTCTCGAGGAACTCGAGCGGTTGCTCGGAACCGGCCGCAGCCCGCGACGCTGACGACCGGCGCAGCCCGAGGCGCAGCCCGCGGAGCCGGAGGCGCCGGGTGCGGAGCCGGCGGCGCCAGGCCGTGGTGGGGCAGGGGTCGACCGGACCACGCGGCACGCGTACGCTGCCCCGGGTCGGCTGGGCTCCATCTCGGCGCGCCACACCCGTCGCCGCGTTGCGGGAACGGGTCCTTGTCGACTCCTGCCGCACCGCGCCCAGCGCCTCCGTCGGCGAGCGGCCGGCCGCGTCGTGGCGTGACTTCGACACAGGCGTCGGAGTCATCGCCTTTCGAGCGCTGGCTTTTGCCGGCGCAGTCGAATTCTGGGCGAGGTCGGCCCGCGTGACCGGTGGGGGGAATTCGGGGGGAGCGGCGCTCGCTCCACCCGATGTTCAACTAGAACAGGGACAGGAGCTTTTCGTTCGTCTCGCGGAGCCCGACCGAGAACCGGAGGTGCCCGGGGAAACCTATGCCGGCGCCGTCGCGGACCAGAATACCTGCCTCCAGGAGGCGCGCGCGAAGCGCCGCGGGGTCGGGGACGGCGACGAGCAGGAAGTTCGCGTGCGAGCGCGGAAACAGGTAGCCCCGCTTCGTCAACTCCGCGCTGAGAAAAGCCCGCTCCTCGATCACGAGCCGGCGCGTGCGCTCCAGGTGTTCCTGGTCCTCCAGGGCCGCCAGCGCCGCGACTTGGCCGAGCCGGTTGACATTGTAGGGGGCGCGGACCCGATTGAGGCGGTCGATCGTCTCGGTGCTCGCGGCCGCGTACCCCACGCGCAGTCCGGCCAGCCCGGCGATCTTCGAGAAGGTACGGAGCACGATGAGGCGCGGGTAACGCGCGAGCAGCGTGACACCGTCGGGGTAGTCGGACGCGTCGCAGAAGTCGCGGTACGCCTCGTCCAGGATGACGAGGGGCGCGTTCGCCCCCAGCGCCTCGAGGAAGGCGAGCAGAGCGCCGCGGCGGATGATCGTCGTCGCGGGATTATGCGGCGAGCACAGCATCACCGCCTTCGTCCGATCCGTCACCTTGCGGCGCACGTCGTCCAGGTCAGTGTCGTACTCGGCGAGCGGGCTGGGCACGACGCGGGCGCCGGCGAGCGTCGCCCCGAGTGCGTACGGCTCGAAGGAGGGCTCCGGCACGATCACCTCGTCGCCCGGCTCGAACGCCGCCGCCGCGACGAGCGCGATCAGCTCGTCGGCGCCGTTGCCGACGACGAACTGGTCGGCCCGGACGCCGAGGCGCCGCGCCAGAGCCTCGCGCAGGGCGGTCGAGCCGCCGTCGGGATAGAGGTGCATGCGCGCCGCCTCGCGCGCGACAGCGGCCACGGCCCGTGGCGAGGGGCCGAGGGGGTTCTCGTTGGCCGAGAGCCGGACGAGGTCGGGCCGCCCGAGCTCTTCGGCGAGGCTCTCGAGCGGCGGGCCCGCGTCGTAGGGGGTAAGCGCGTCGAGGACCGACCGCCAGAGTCGTCTCACGCGGTCATTCTAGTAAGTCTGCATCGCATTTGACAGTCTTCGTCCCGGATTGTTAGGCTCATTGTGATGTCCGTCGAGCTGTTTCGCCGGGCCCGCCGCGCCGAAGCAAGAGCCGAGCGCGCCGAAGACCGGCGCCGCTTCCGGCTCGAATTCTTCCGTCAGACGCTCACCCAGGGATTCGACTCCCTCAAGGTGAGACACGCCGAGGGCGCGTCGGGGCAGGAGTCGGTCCACGCCCACGCGCGCCTGATGGACGACGTTATCTTCTCGCTCACCCGGCTCATCGCCGCCGACGCGGCCCGTGCCCGGCTCGATGCGACACCGCTGGTGGTGGTGGCGCTCGGCGGCTACGGGCGGAGCGAGCTCCACCCGCTCTCCGACATCGATCTCATGGTGGTCTACGCCGGCGAGCTGTCGCCGTACGTCCAGCGGACGATGCAGGAGCTGCTCTACTCGCTCTGGGACCTCGGGTTACAAGTCGGTCACAGTCTGCGGTCGCTCGACGACTGCGTGGCGATGGCGCGCACGGACTTCCCGAGCCGTACCTCCATGCAAGAGGCGCGCTTCCTTGCCGGCGACCGGCGGCTCTTCGCCCGGTTCCGCCGCGTCCTGCGCGAGAACGTCTATCGGCGCGACTTCGCCCAGTTCCTCGAGACGACGCTGGGCGAGCGCGACCAGCGGTATCGACGCTACGGCGCCTCGCCGTACATCGGCGAGCCGAACGTCAAGGAGTCGGCGGGCGGGCTGCGGGACGTCCACACCGCCATGTGGCTCGGCGCCGCGAAGTTCGGGGCCCGCACCCTGCGCGAATTGGCCGACAAGGGGCTCATCACGCCGCGCGAGCAGGCGGCGACCGACGCGGCACTGACCTTCCTCTGGCGTGTCCGGAACGAGCTGCACTTCTTCTCGGGACACAAGAACGACGTGCTCGGGCGTGACCTCCAGCCGCGGATCGCGAAAAACCTGGGCTACGAGAACGACGACACCTCGCTCGGCGTCGAGCGGTTTATGCGCGACTACTACTTGCACGCCCGGGTGATCCACCGCGTGTCGCGCCGCCTCATCGCGCGCTGCCAGGAGACGCTGTCGCGCCGGGGGTCGGCCGAAGGGCGTCAGCGCCAGCAAGCGCTGGCCGACGGGCTCGTGTTCTTCGACGGACAGCTCCATCTCGCCGACCGCGACCCCATTCCCCTCCGCGCCGAGCCGTCGCGCCTCATGAAGGTCTTCTGGCACCTGCATCGTCTGGGCTGCGAGCTGTCCCTCGACCTCGAGCGCGCGCTCGAGGACTCCCTCTACCTCGTGGACGGGGGGTTTCAGCGCTCGCCGGCGGTGCGCGCGCTCTTCCTCGACATTTGCCGCACGTGGGGGCGGGCGGCGCAGACGTTCTCGGAGATGCACGAGCTCGGCCTTCTGGGGCGGTACCTGCCGGAGTTCGGTGCGCTGACGTGTCTGGTTCAGTACGACGTCTACCACAAGTTCTCGGCCGACCAGCACTCGCTGCTCGCCGTCGAGCACCTCGAGGCGCTGGCGCCCGGCCAGTCTGCGGAGTCGGAGGGCGCCGCGCAGGTGTTCAACGAGGTGGAAAAGCCCGAGCTGCTCATGCTCGGCATGCTGCTGCACGACGTCGGCAAGGCGAAGGGGCACGGTCACGTGGCCAAGGGCATCCCGCTGATCCGCGAGCTGGTGGTGCGCATGGGACTCGAGCCCGACGATGGCGCGGTGGTCGAGTTCCTCGTCGCGCACCACCTCACGCTGTCGCACCTCGCGCAGCGGCGAGACATCGACGACCCCAAGACCGTCGCGGATCTCGCGGCGATCGCCGGGGACCCGCAGCGCCTCAAGATGCTCTACCTGCTCACCTGGGCCGATATGCGCGCGGTGGGGCCCGGTGTCCTCACTCCCTGGCAGGCGGTGATCCTCCACGAGCTGTACAGGCGCGCCCTCGTCCGGCTCACCGGCGGTCGCGCCGAGCGCCCCAGCCGGCCGCAGCTCGCCGAGCGGCTGCGCGTGGCGGCCGGGGGCGAACAGCCGACCCAGGCGGTCAAAGCGCACCTCGCGATGATGTCGGACCGCTACGTCGCGACGACCGGAGTGCAGCGGATGGCCGAGCACCTCCGGATGTTGCACCAACTGAGCAACACGTCGGTCGTGACCGAGCTGTTTCACCATCCTGACCTGCGTTCATCGGATCTCGTCGTCGTCACCCGTGATCTCCCGGGACTCTTTGCCCTGATCGCGGGAACCCTCGCCTCCCAGGGTGTGAACATCATCTCCGCCCAGATCCACACGCGAGCCGACGGGATCGCCATCGACACCTTTCAGGTCAACGAGCCGACCGGCGACGCCGTCACCTCGCCGGCGACTTGGGCGCGTACGCTCGACGCGCTCCGGGCCGTGCTGACCGGCGATGCGCAGGTCGCGACCCTGCTCGAGAAGCGGCGGGCGGCCGGCCGCGTCACCACCCTCGCCGGCGGCCCGGCCAAGATCTCGCTCGACAATCATCTTTCGGACGACTACACCGTGCTCGAGGTGAAGTGCCCGGACCGCCTGGGCCTGCTCTACCTGGTCACGCGTACGCTCGCGGCGCTCGGCCTGGACATCGCGACGGCGAGGATCGCGACCGAGATCGACCAGGCAGTCGACACGTTCTACGTGCACGACGGCCGGGGGGGCAAGATCGAGGATCCCGACGCGCTGGGACGCGTCCGGGCGGCGCTCGAGCAAGCGCTCGTGCAACCCATCTGACGATGCTCGGCCGCTACCGCGAGTCCGTGCGCGTCTGGATCGACCCGGTCGGGCTCATGCTCTATCGGCGGTTCCGCCTACGCCCGAACCACCTGACCATCATCGGGCTCGGCGTGAGCCTGCTGGCCGCAACGGCGTTCTGCGCGGGCCGGACGCGGAGCGCGGGCACGCTGCTCATCCTCGCCGGTCTCTGCGACTTCTTCGACGGCTCGCTGGCGCGTGTCTCGGGTCGGGTGTCGGCGTTCGGCGCGTTTCTCGACTCGGTCATCGACCGGTACTCCGATCTGGTCGTGCTGCTCGGCATCGTCGTGCTCTTCGCGCAGATGCCCCACGCGCGCGGCGCCATCGTCGCGATGGCGGGGCTGATCGGCTCGATGATGGTGAGCTACACGCGAGCCCGGGCCGAGTCGATCGGCGTGCGCTGCACCGTGGGCATGATGGAGCGTCCCGAGCGCATGATCTGTCTGATCGCCGGCGCTCTCCTTGACATGCTCGAGCCCGCGCTGTGGGTCCTCGCCATCCTCGCGAACCTCACGGCGATCCAGCGCATCCTCTTCACCTGGCGCGCAACGCGCGACGCCGAGCTCCTGCGTACGCTGCTCTTCGCCGCCGTGCTCCTGGTCCCCGCAGCCGGCGTCGCGGGGTCCGAGACACCGAGCACCGCATCCGAGCCCGAGCAGGCCTGGGCGGCGGCGGTGGAGGCGTACCAGGGGGGAGAGGTCGAGCCGCTCATCCGCGAGTTCGGGACCGACGCCGCCCGCGAGAGTCCGATCGGCGACCACGTTCGCTATCTTCTCGCCGACGCCCTCGCCCGCGTCGACGATCTCGCCGGGGCGCGGACGGCCGCGCTGAGCGTCGCAGAGAAGTACCCCACGAGTCGCCTGGCGCCGCGGGCCCTGCTGCAGGCCGCGACGCTGGACCTGCGTGCCGGTCAGGACGCTGCGGCGCAGACCGTACTGGTCCGGTTGGTCGACACGTACCCCGACGCGCCCGAGCTGCCAGCCGCGCTCTACCTGCTCGGGCTGTCCGCCGAGGGGCGCGGCCAACTCGACGCCGGGGCCAAGGCCTACCGCGAGATCCGGATCCTGGCGCCAGCGAGCGGCTACGCCGACGGCGCCGAAGACCGGATCGCCGCGCTGCAGACGCTGGGCGTGCACGTGCCGTCCCTCACGTCGGCGCAGCGGATCGATCGCGCCGAGCGGCTCCTTCGGGCTGACGTGCCCGACACCGCGATGAGCGAAGCCGAGCGCCTGGTCGACGAGGTCAAAGGGGGCCCGATCGCGACGCGTGCCCTTCGCGTCATCGCCGACGGCGCGCGGAGGCTCGGCCGCCACGAGCTGGCGGGGCGCACCCTCGGACTTCTCGTCGACCGCTCGCCCGCCGAGCGGCGTCCCGCGCTCCAGCTCGAGCAGGCGCGGCTCCTCGTGCGGGCCGGCGAGCGGACACGAGCCCTCACCACGCTCGACGCCGTCGTGTCCACAGGTCCTAACGCCGACAAGGCGGAGGCGCTGTACTTGAAAGGCCGCGTGCTGGAAGACCAGGCTCGCGAGGCGGAGGCGACCGCGGTCTATCGCCTGGTCGTCACAAACCACCCGACCCGCGAGGCCGCCGCGGCATCGCTCTGGCGGCTCGGCTGGCTCGCGTACGGCAAGCGCGACGCGCAGGGCGCTCAGCGGACCTGGACGCGCCTCGCCGAGCTCGGGAGTGCCGGCGCGTACCGGTACCCGGCGCTCTACTGGGCGGGGCGTACGCGCGAGCAAGTGGGCGTCGGCGGCGCAGCGGAGCTCTATGACCAGATCCTCACCGAGGCACCGCGCAGCTACTATGGTCTGCTCGCGGGCGCGCGCACCGGCCGCGGGCCGGAAGGCGGCGTGTCCGCGGCGATCTCGCTGCCGTCCGAGCCGCGCGAGGCGCTCGCCGACGATCCCGGGTTCGCGCGGGTCCTCCTGCTCCGGCGGATCCATCTCGTGGAGGCCGCGGCCCAGGAGCTGGAGGACGTCGTCCAGGGCTCGGTCGGGGATCCCGTCCGTCTTTACGGACTCGCGGGCGCGTATGTCGAGGTGGAGCGCTATCACATGGCGCTTCGCATCATGCGCCGGCATTTCCAGGCCCAGGCCACGACCGGCGATCCGTCGCTGCCACGCGCATTCTGGGAGATGTTCTATCCGTGGGGATGGCGTGACGACGTGCTGGCCGCCGCGCAGGACGTCAAGCTCGATCCATACCTCGTCGCCGCCGTCGTGCGTGAGGAGTCCAGCTACTACCCACGCGCGGTGTCGCGCACCGGCGCGCGCGGGCTCATGCAGCTCATGCCGACGACGGCTCGGCTGCTGGCGCCGGCCGGCGATCTCGACGATCCCGTGTTCAATATCCAGCTCGGCACCCGCTTCCTCGCCGGACTCCTGCGCGAGTTCGCCGACCCGCGCCTGGCGCTGGCCGCCTACAATGCCGGACCCAATCGGGTCCGACAGTGGTGGGCGGCGCGTCGTAGCGACGACATCGAAGTGTTCGTCGAGCAGATCCCGTTCGACGAGACGCGCCTCTACGTGAAGAAGGTCGTGCTCTCCTGGGACGAGTACCGCCGGCTCTACGCCGGGCCCTGAATCTCGACGCCCGTGAACGCACGGAGCCGCTCGAGCACTGAGGCCGTCGCGGACCGAGACGCGTGAGTGAGAAACGCTGGGCGTTGTCGGTGCCGCTCGACGGCTTCACGCTGGCCGAGCACGCCGAGATCGCGCGTGAGGCGGAGCGGCTCGGCTACACTGACGCCTGGTCGTTGGAGGCCGATGGCGTGGATTGCTTCGCGCCGCTGGCCGTCGTGGGGATGGCGACGTCCATGCGCCTCGGCACGGCCGTCGCAAACGTCTACACGCGGGGGCCCGCGACGCTCGCGATGTGTGCGGCCGGAGTCGCCGAGGTCGCACCGGGCCGCTTCTGCCTCGGCATCGGGGCGGGCTCCCAGCCGATCGTCGAATCGTGGAACGCAGGAGTGTTCGACCGTCCGGCAACTCGCGTGCGCGACACAGCGCGGTTCCTGCGTCGGGCCCTCGCGGGCGAGCGTGTCGTCTTCACGGGCGAGACCTTTGCGGTCGACGGCTTCCGCCTGAGCCGGCCGCCGGCCCGGCCGATCCCGATCTATGTCGCCGCGTTGCGGCCGGGCATGCTACGGGTGGCGGGCGAGGTGGGCGACGGCGTGATCCTCAACTGGCTCTCGGCGAGCGACGTCGCGAATTCGGTGCGCGTCGTCCGCGAGGCCGCTGCCCGCGCCGGGCGCGATCCCGCCGCCGTCGAGATCACGGCGCGCCTCCTGGTCAACGTCGATCCGTCGAGCCCGGCGTCCGACCTGGCGGTGCGCCGGTACGTCACCACCTACCTCAACGTCCCCGTCTACCGGGCGTTCCAGGAGTGGCTCGGCCGCGCCGAGGCGCTCGAGCCGATGTGGAGCGCGTGGCGGAGCGGCGATCGCAGGGCGGCCGTGGCGGCGGTGCCCGAGACGGTGATGAGTGACCTGATCGTTCGGGGCTCGATGAACGAGATCGGCGCCCACGTCCGCCGCTACCTCGACGCCGGGATTGATACGGTGTTCCTGGCGCTCTCGACGTTCGAGCAGGAGCCCGCGCGCCGACGGGACGTGCTGCTGGGCGCGGTCCGCGCTCTGGCGCCGGCCACCCATAGTGCTAGCCGCCCCTGAACACCACCGGGATGTACTGTAGCCGTCGCCGCGCGCGTTTGCCGCGCCAAGTCCGGACTCTGGACCGCTATGCCGAAGACAAGCCGACTTCCTCCACCACGCGGCACGTCGCTTTGGCGTCGCACGCTTTGTCGTAACGCCGGAGCCACTCGGAGAATCGTCCTTCGTCGTGCGCGTGCTCGCGGGGAAAGCGGACCGCCGGACGCTCGCAGCCACAACGCCAGGGCTTCGGTGTCAGCCGAGCGCGGAAGCTCTCTTGTGCCCGGCACAGCCGGACGAAGGCCGGATCCGCGTCGAGCTGTGTCATGAGCTTCTCGGCCTCGGCCGAGCCGGGCTTGAAGACGGGATCGGTCGCCAGCACGCGGAAGCCCGCCGCGGTTCGGTAGATCCGGAAGCTCGATCCGCTGACGCCGGCGAGAACGGTCTTCAGATGCGCCGGCGTCTCCGCCTCGGGCCTGTGTCGGGCCCCGCCGAACCAGGCGCCAACGCGGGATGCGAACGACGCTCGTGGTAGCGGCCGTCTTTGTTCCGGACAGCCGCGGTGGAGCGCGCCCAGAATCGGGGGAAGTTCATTGTCCGTTCGGAATCAACGATCTCGGGGCCGTGGTGCCGAACGACCGCCGCCGTCGCCGTGAGACCGACTCAGGACCGGCCCGGTCGCGCGCGTGGTGACCCTGGGGCCGGCCTCGAGCGGCTCGAGCGCGGCGAGGCGGTCGTCGAGCTCGGGTTCCGTCGCCAGGAGGCGCTGTTCGAAGAATCGGGCGGCAGGAGGATTCACCGCGGCAGCCGCGCGCAAGGCCTCCGCCAGCACCCGGCGCGGAGAGGCGTGGCCCATGACCCCCAGGATCTCGATGGCCCTCTGGTCGGCCGACAGCTGTTGCTCGCGCGAGAAGGCGCGGACGACGATCGGGTTCACGACGAAATCGGCGAGCCCCAATCCCGGCCAGAAGAAGCCCAGCAGCGCGAACCCGGCCGTGATCGAGAGTGACAAGGCGCGGCGCTGGCCCGCATGCCCCAGGACCTCGTGCGCCACCTTCTGAGCCACGAGCGCGTCGACGTGGCGCTGGGGCTGGCGCGCGAGCCCATCGGAGAAGTAGAAGGTGGCGTCTTCGGCCGCGAACGCGGTCACGGCGCTGGACTCGATGAGCGCGAACGAGTAGCGGGCCGGGTCGTCTCCCGCCGCCTCCGCGGCGCGGTAGAGCGCGTGGGAGATCTTGATGGTGCGCGGCTCCCGGGGCGATGGATAGTACGCGAAGTCCGGAGGTGTGGGCGGGATGAGCGCGCACCCGGTGCTGAGGATCACGAGGAGGAGGAGCGCGAGTGAGCGACGCATTGCCGGTCCATCCTAGGGAGGGTTCGACGTGAACCCGGCGGAAATAACGACGGGGCAAGAGCAATGTCTACATCTTGGGGCGCGCCCCGCGCGAAGGCACTAACGCAAGGCGCGCCCCGTATCGATCAGCCGGTACTGCCCGATCCTCATTGACCCCCTCGGAGCAGGGGGCGCAGGTAGGGCCACAGGCGGTCGGCGATCACCTGGTGACCGGCGGCCGTGGGGTGAATGCCATCGGGCTGGTTGAGACGGGAGTCGGCCGCCACGCCGTCGAGGAGGAAGGGCATGAGCGTGACCTTCGCGCTCCGCGCGACCGCCGGGAACACGGCCTGGAACTCCGTCGTGAACTGCGCTCCGTAGTTCGGCGGCATGCGCATGCCCGCGAGCAGTATTCGCGCCCCCGCGGTCTGGAGCCGTGTGACGATCGTTTCGAGGTTGGCGCGCATCGCTTGCGGGCTCTGGCCGCGCAGGCCGTCGTTGGCCCCGAGCGCGACGACGACGATCTCCGGGCCCGCGCGCAGCACCCAGTCGACGCGGCGGAGACCGCCGGCCGTGGTGTCGCCGCTCACGCCCGCGTTGACCACGCGGTAGGTGTAGCCCTCGCGCCGGAGCCGCATCTCGAGCCGCGCGGGATATGCCTCGTCGGGCGCGACGCCCCACCCGGCGGTCAGGCTGTCGCCGAGCGCGACGATGACGCTTTCGCCGCGGGCCTCGGCCGGGCCGAGGCTCAGCAGCGCGACGCAGGCGAACACGAGCCCGCGAAGTCCGCTCACGAGGCCAGTGTAGTATGAGTTTCGTGATGATCCAGATCCGCGACGTCGTCATGCGCCTTCCGAGCGGCGGGCGGCCCCTCACGATCCTCGACGGGATCACCCTCGATGTGGGGGCGGGCGAGGTGTGCGCGATCACCGGACCCTCGGGAAGCGGCAAATCGACGCTCCTCGGACTCGTCGCGGGTCTCGACCGCCCGACCTCGGGCTCGATCGCCGTCGCCGGAGTCGAGATCACGCGGCTCGACGAGGACGCGCTCGCGCGGTTTCGCCGGGACACGCTCGGCTACGTCTTCCAGTCCTACCACCTGATCCCGACGCTGACGGCGGTGGAGAACGTCGCGGTCCCTCTCGAGATCACCGGCGCGCCGAATGCGCTCGGCCGGGCCCGGGCGCTGCTCGATGACGTCGGGCTCGGCGACCGTGCGCACCACTATCCCGTGCAGCTCTCGGGGGGCGAGCAACAGCGCGCCGCGCTCGCGCGTGCGGTCGCGCTCGACCCCGGATTGCTCCTGGCCGATGAGCCGACGGGCAATCTCGACTCCGCCACCGGCACCCAGATCATCGCGCTCTTGCTCGCGCTCAAGCGCCGCCGCGGGTCCACGCTGGTGCTGGTGACCCACGACCAGGCGCTGACGCAGCACGCCGATCGTGTCGTCACGCTGCACGACGGCCGCATCATGAACGGTGCCTCGTGAGCCCCGCCTTCGCGCTGCGGATGGCCTGGCGCGAGACGCGCGGCGCGTGGCGTCACTTCGCCGTGCTCTTCGGCTGCGTCGCCCTCGGCGTTGCGGCGCTGGTCTCGGTCGGCACACTCGGCGCAAATCTCGACCGCACGCTGGCGCGCGAGGCCAGGACGCTCACGGGAGGTGACCTCGAGCTCCGCTCGGCACGACCGCTCGATCAGACCGAACGCGCGGCGCTTGCCGAGCTCGAGGGCGCCGGTGCCGTCACGACCGCCGTCCGCGAGGTGGCCGGCATGGTGCGCGATCCGGCGCGCGGGGCGACCCTCCTGGTGGAACTGAGAGCGGTCGAGCGCGAGTATCCGCTCTACGGGCGAATCCAAACCATGCCGGCGGCGCCACTCGACGCGCTGCTCGCGGACCACGGGGGTGCCGGCGGCGCCGTGGTCGAGGCCCGGCTCCTGGAGCGTCTGGGCCTCTCCGTGGGCGATCCGCTGGTTGTCGGTGCCGCGGGCTTCACCGTGACCGGCGTGCTCGTGAGAGAGCCGGACCGCCCGACCGGTCTGGTGACGCTGGGCCCACGGGTGCTCATCGCCGGTCGGGCGCTCGAGCGGACGGGACTGCTTCAAGTCGGCAGTCGCGTTCGCTACCGGACGCTCGTGCGCCTCCCCGCTGGCGTGACGACTCGCGCCGCCGGCGCCGCCCTCGCCCGCGCGCTCGGTGATCCGGCGGTCCGCGTCGCGGCCTTCGATGAGGCCCAGCCCGGACTGCGGCGCTTCTTCGCGCAGCTCGCCACCTATCTCGGCCTTGTCGGGCTCGCGAGCCTGCTGGTTGGCGGCGTCGGGATCGCGTCCTCGGTGACGACCTTTCTCAGACGTCAGTTCGCGACGATCGCGATCCTCAAGTGCCTCGGCGCGGACTGGCGGACGCTCCTCGTCACCTATCTGGTCCAGACGCTGGCCCTCGGCCTTCTCGGAAGCCTCGCCGGCGCGGCGCTGGGCGTGGCGGTCCAGCCGGTGCTCGTGCGCGCGCTCACCCCGTTCGCCCCGTTCAGGCTCGAGGTCCAGTGGGACATGGGGACGATCGCGCGCGGGCTCGCGCTCGGCCTGCTCACAGCGTTGCTCTGCGCGCTCTGGCCGCTCCTTGCCATCCGCGCGGTGCCCCCATCGCTGATCTTCCGCCGCGACGTCGCGGCGAGTGTGTGGCGCCCGCGCCGCCCGTGGGCCGCGGCGCTCCCGATCCTCGCGGGCCTGGCCGGGCTGGCCGTCTGGCAGGTGGGGTCGCTCCGGCTCGGCGCGGTCTTCCTCGGAGCGGCGCTGGCCGCGATCGCCGTCCTGCTCGGCCTCTCACGCGGGCTCGTGAACCTCGCGCGGCGGCTGCCGCGCATGCCGGGGCTGGCCTGGCGCCAAGGCCTCGCCGGCCTCGACCGCCCCGGAGGCCACGCGGTCAGAGTGGTCGTGGCCCTCGGCGTCGGCGTGATGCTCCTCGTCGCCGTCGCGTTGCTCGAGGCGAGCCTCGGCCGTCAGCTCGCCTACGAGCAGAAGCGTGACGCCCCGGCGTTCTTCTTCATCGACGTGCAGCCGGACCAACGCGAAGCGTTCAGCCGGCTCGTCGGCGCCGCCAGCGGTGGCACCGCGCCCGCGCTGACACCGATCGTGCGCGCCCGGCTCGCGGCGATCGACGGCGGGCCCGTCACGCGCGAGCTGATCGCCCGCCGGAAGGAGGAAGCTCCTGACAAGATCTGGTATTTCACCCGCGAGTACGTGCTGACCTGGGCGACCGAGCCGCCCGCGAACCTGATCGTTCGCGGACGCTGGTGGACCCCGAGCGAAGCCTCGGCCCGGCCGCGCGTGTCGGTCGAGGAAGAGGCCGCGAAGTACTTCGGCGTCGGCGTGGGCGGGACACTCACGTTTGACGTCCAGGGCGTGCCGGTGGAGGCGGAGGTGATGAGCCTCCGGAGAGTCGACTGGCAGAGCCTGACCGCCAACTTCTTCATGGTGCTCTCGCCGGGGGCCCTCGACGGCGCCCCGGCGACCTACCTGGCGACGGCGCGCGTCCCGGCCGCCGTCGAGACCGAGCTTCAGGACCGCGTGGTGGCGGCCTTTCCCAACGTCACCGCGATCCCTTTGCGAGGTGTTCTCGAGCGCGTGGGAGAAGTGCTCGACCAGATCTCCTTCGCCGTACGCTTCATGGCGTCGTTCAGCATCGCTGCGGGCCTCGTGGTCATGGCGGGGGCGTTGGCGGCGACCCGCTACCAGCGCCTCTACGAGTCGGTCATTCTCAAGACGCTCGGGGCCACGCGCTGGGCGATCGCACGTGCCTTCGCGGTCGAGTACGCCTGTCTCGGCGCGACGGCGGGTCTCGGGGGGACGCTGCTCGCGGCGGTCCTCGCCTGGATCGTCCTGCGCTTCGTGCTCGACACGCCCTGGACGCTCGAGCCCGGGACGTTACTCCTGGGGGTACTGCTGACGACGGCCGGCTCGCTCGCGGTCGGCCTCCTGGCGACTGTCCGGCTCCTCGGTCGCGCGCCGCTGTCGGTGCTCCGCCAGGAATGAGCGCGACGTGGTAGTCTTCTCCCGATGGAGGTGGCGATGTACAAGCCGCTCGGCCTCGATCACGTGGTACTGAGAGTTCGCGACCAGGCGCGCTCGCGCCGATTCTACGAGGACGTCCTGGGTTGCACGCTCGCCAAGCTGAACGAGAGGATCTCGCTGATCCATCTCCGGTTCGGCGAGGCCCTGATCGACTTGCTGCCGGCCGGCGAGGCGGGGCCGGTCGGGCCCGATCACTTCTGCCTGTCGATCCAGTGCGACGACCTCAAGGGGGTCGCCGAGTCGCTGCGCCAAAAGGGCGTCGCGCTCGAGGGCGACGTCGTCCAGCGCTTCGGCGCGTGGGGCGATGGCCCGTCGATCTATCTGCGCGACCCCGACGGTCACATGATCGAGCTGAAGCCGCGGCCCTGACCGTGCAGATCCGCCTCTCGCGCGACCTCGACGACCGCGCCCGCACGACGACCGGGGAGATGACGGTCGACGAGTTCCTCGCGCGCTTTCCCGAGGTGCCGCGTGACCTCCGGGACGAGTCCGTGCTCGAGCGATACGTGGCGGCCTTTGGTCCGCTGCTCCGGCTCGCGCAGAAGCCGTCGCCTTGCGTCGGCGCGGGCGGCGACATGGAGCACGTCTTCTACACGCGCCTCGTGAACGACCTCGCGATCTATGCCGTCGGTCTCGCGCGACGCGACCGGACGCTCGCGCGGCTCCAGGCCACACTCGACGCCCACGCGAAGCAACCGGCGACGTTCGGCTGTACGCTCGTGCCGCGGAAAGCGTTCGGCGCGCCGCGCGCCGGTTGTCGCTAGCCCGTTGGCACGGACCGGCTGGAGGCCGGTCCGTCCTGGCTAGCGAGTCAGCACGTCGCCCACATCCGCGTCAACCCGTCCGGTGTGAAGGGCTTCTGGAGAAGTAGGAGCTCCGTGCGGCCTTCACTCTGCCGAAGAGCCTCTTCCGCGCGCTTGCGCTCGGTGATATCCAGCACTGTCGACTGGATCGCGGGTTCGCCCTCCCAGACGATCTCGGCGACCGCGCTTGCGCCGCCTCGCCTTACTCAATGTCGAAATGCAATCGCGTGTGCGCCTCGCGGAGCGCCTCTTCGACGGCGGCGGGCGTCTCGCCCCGGGCGAAGATGAAGCCGAGATATTGCCAGCCCTCGGGAAGGGGGACCACCGCCTGGCCCGGGTGCATCGTGATGGCGACTTCCTCGATTGCGTCGACCGCCGCGGCCTCCTCGATACCGCGCACCGCGGTGAGTCGGCCCGCACGGGGGATCGGAATCATCATGACGCCGGCGGACCGCTGCTCACGCTCGAGCGATTCCAGCGGGCGCCCGAGGGCATGGCAGAGGATCAGCTCCTCGAGGCTCAGGCCCGTCCCGAAGCGGAGCGTGCGCGCGCACAAGCCCCCGATCGACCGCGCCGCGACCTCGAGGACGAAGGGGCCGCGATCGTTGACGCGCAGCTCGGCGTGGATCGGCCCCTCCGTGAGCCCCAGGGCCGAGCAGGCGTCACGGGTCACTGCGGCGATGCGGTCCTGCCCGGTCTCGGGTAGCCGAGAGGGCGTGACATAGAGCGTTTCTTCGAAGAACGGCCCGTCGAGCGGGTCCGGCTTGTCGAAGAGCGCCAGCACGTGAAGGGTTCCGCCCACCAGCAATCCCTCGAGTGCGACCTCGCGTCCGGGGACGAACTCCTCGACGAGCAGCGCCTGGTGCGCCTCGTCCGCCGGGGCCGAGACGACGTTCTCGAGGATCGCCGTAATGCGGCGGAAGGCGGCGACGAACTCTCGGGCGTCGTTCGCGCGGATCACGCCGCGGCTCGCCGAGAGCATGAGCGGCTTGAGAACGCACGGATACTCGACCCCCTCAGCGAGTGCCGCCGGGTCGTCGGCCAGCTTGACCAGCCGGAAGCGGGGCACCGGCACGCCGGTGCTGGCGAGGCACCGGCGCATCGTGTGCTTGTCACGCGCGGCGCGCGCTGCGGACAGGGAGTTCGCCTTCAGGCCGAGCCGCTCGCTGATCGCGGCCGCGACGACCGTGGTGAGGTCGTCCACCGCGACGACGGCGTCGATCGGTCGCCTCCGCGCGAACCGGGCGACTGTCTCCGAGCTGGCTACAGGATCCTTGAAATCGAGGGTGACGAGGGCCTCGGGCGCCAGCTCTTGCAGGGCGCTGGGTCGCTCGGACGCGCACACGAGCTCGACCCCGAGCTTTGACGCGGCGTGGACGAAGGCCTCAGTGCGGTACGTCGTGGTGGGCAGGAGGAGCAGCAACCGGCTTGTCGAAGTCGGCACCGGCGTCTCCGGCCCATACCGCGGCGTGGTCGCTAGGCTTTGCCCGGGGTGTAGTAGGGGTTGGCGCCGGCGGCGTGGTCGGTCGTGTCCAGGACCTCGCTGACCTCCGGGATCTCCTCTTTGATCAACCGCTCGATCCCCGCCTTCAGCGTGATGTCCGCAGCGCCGCAGCCCTGGCAGCCGCCGCCCATCTGAAGGTAGACGCGGTTATCTTGCACGTCGATCAACTCGACGAAGCCGCCGTGGCCGGCGACCGCGGGATTGATCATGGAGTCGATCAGTTCCTGGACGCGGGTCTTGAGTTCTGCGCTCATGACAGCACCTCTCAAATCGATAATGTACCTGAGTTTCCGCTCAGGGCCAACTGGCCCTCGGTGGGTTCCGCTCAGCAGAACCAGGGCTCGGTGAGGCGCGGCGGCCGCTTCCGGCCCGGCGCGGGCGGAGCGAAGGGCCGAGGTCCCACGCCGGACGCACCGTCCGCCAGCCCGCGCACACGATAGAAGGTGTCGGCGGCGTCCTGGTTCCGGTCGGCGGCGCCGGCAACCGCGGAAGATACCTCGTGGTGCAGGGCCTCCATGCGCGAGTCGGGGTGCGTCCAGCTGAAATAGAACTGATCCTTCACCAGGTCGCCGAGGAACGGGCGCAGCGCGGGACTCTCGAGCAGAAGCGAGCCGGGAGGGACGAGAAGCCGGATCGAATACTGGACCGGATCGATGGCGTCGATGAGCTCGTGGGATTCGACGAAGTCGAGAAGCTCGCGGTAGTCGTCGAGCGTGGTCCATGGTGTGAACGGCACCCAGGTGGGGCGCAGCGCCATCCCTGCTGCAGTGACGAGCCGGACGGCCGTCTCGATGTCGGTTCGCGTATGGCCCTTGTCCAGGTGCGCCAGGACCGTATCGCTCAGCGACTCGGCGGCCGAGACGACGAACGCGCAGCCGAGCCGGGCAAGCTCGGGCAGCCTGTCGCGGTGGCGCAAGAGGTGCTCGATCTTCGCCGTGACGTCGAAGGTGAGACTCGGGAACTCGTCGTGGAGCGCCCGCGCGACGGCCAGGGCATGGCCGGGCCCGTTCAGGAAGTCGGGATCGCCGAAC
>QHSV01000093.1 GCA_003221655.1 Candidatus Rokuibacteriota bacterium | reverse complement strand
CAGTCCGGCCGGCAGGGCGTCGAGGATATCCCGGAGCGGCAACATGCCCTCGCCGGGGCCGAGCACGCCGTCCGAGATCTGCGCATAGGGAAACAGCCTCGGGTCCAGGCCTCGGAGCAGCGCGGCACTGCCGCCGCTGCGGACGAAATTGAGGGGGTCGAGGCAGACCACCGCATTCTTGCGGCCGGTCTCGGAGAGGAGCCGCAGCGTCCGCGACAGCGTCGCCAGCGGCCGGATGACCGCGAATTCCACGGCGGCCGCCAGGCCGAACCTGCCGGCGACGTCGCAGAAGCGGCCGAGGTTGTCGCGCAGGCGCGCCCCGTCCTCGTCGTCACCGGCCACCAACGCGTACCTCGCACCGAGCTCGGCGCCCAGCTCCAGCGAGGCCGCGAACGAATCGACGTCGGTCGCGGGCTGCAAATAGAAGCTCAAGATGTCGAGCACGGCGAGACCGGAGCTCGCGAGCGCGCGCTTCATCTCGCGGATCAGGACCGCGTTGCCCACTACGGGATGGAACGGAAAGAGGGGAGAGCGAGCGAGGCGGAGCCCAACGCCGTCGTATCCGGCCGCGGCCGCGGCCTCGAGATACTCGAGCGGCGGTGCCTCGGGAAGCGTCGTCGGTGAGAGCACGATCAGGTTGGTGTTCACAGGGACTGGATCATACACGCTCTCGAGGTCGCGGCCGTGGTATACCCTTTAGGCCGGGCCGCCGACCGAGGCGCGACTCCAATCCGAGGAGGCCTGCATGTTCTTCGAGCTGCGGCAGTACCACATCCGTCCGGGGCAGCGTGACAAGTGGGTCAGGTGCATGGAGGAGGAGATCATCCCGTTCCAGGTCAAGATGGGGATGGTGATCCTCGGCAGCTTCGTCGGCGAGGAAGACGAGAGCGTCTACGTCTGGATCCGCCGGTTCGAGAACGAGCAAGAGCGCAAGCGACTCTACGACCTCGTCTACCAAAGCGACTACTGGAAGAACGAGATCTCCCCGAAGGTCCCGACCATGATCGACCGGGAGCAGATCAAGGTCACGCGCCTCGTGGCGACGCCCCACTCGGTCATCCAGTAACGGCCGCGAGGACATCGAATGAAAGTCGCGTTTGGGATCAGCCTGAGCCCGGGAACACCGCTCCTTCAGGAGAAAGACACGCGCCGGTTCATCGACCTCGCGAAGATGGCCGACGATTACGGCGCAGAGGCCGTCGGCACCCACGACACCGCCTTCATCGGGGGCGACGCCTATGTCAGAGCCACGCTGATCGCGCTGGGCTCGTCGCGCGCCCGCGTCGGCCTGCGTCCGACGAACCCGCTCACGCGAGAGCCGCAGGTCATGGCGTCGTTTCTGGCCTCCATCGACAGTCTGACCGGCGGCCGCGCCTTCATGGACATGGCCAGCGGCGACAGCGCCGTGCTCAACATCGGCTACGACGTCGCCACGCGCGCCCGCATCGAGGACTACGTGACGTGCGTGCGTAATCTGTTACTCGCGGGCGAGGCGACGTATCAGGGCCGGCCGCAGCGGGTCCGCTGGGCCTCCACCGTGACACGCCAGCAGATTCCCATCTCGATCTGCGCCGAGGGCCCCAAGATGCTGCACCTGGGCGGGAGGATCGGAGATGGCGTCACCGCCGGCACGGGTCTGCTGCCGGACGTGATCCGGGACACCATCGCCAGGGTCCACGCCGGCGCCCGCGAGGCAGGCCGCAATCCATCCGACGTCGACATCTGGTTCACGACGCGAACCTCGCTGGACGAAGATCGGGACAAGGCGATCCAGGGCGTCAAGGCCTCGGTGTCGTCGATCCTGAACCACTCCATGCGATTCGGGCTCGACGGCAAGCACGTCCCCGACGCGCTCAGGGCGACGATCCAGGAGTACGTCGACGGGTACGAGCTCTACGACCACGTGCTCCACGAGGGCCGGAATCCCAGACGCATGGAGCAACTCGGTCTGACCGACTACGCGCTGGAGCGCTTCGCGCTCGCCGGCAATCCGAGCGACTGGATCAAGCGGATCGAGCAGATCGCGGAGGCAGGCGCCCGGAAGTTGTGGGTGAGTCTGCGGGCGACCGACCTCGACACGCAGCACCACTACATGCGGATCCTCGGCGAACAGATCATGTCCCGCTTCCTGTAATTACTGGAAGAGTCCCTTGACCCACCGGGTGAGGGCGCGCGCGATCGGCAGCTCGGCGATCGACTCGCATTGCTGGGGCTCGCTGCCCGCCCGGAACGCCTCGCTGATCGCCGACTCGCTTCCGCAGGCGCGGCGGCCGGTGCTCCAGTCCACCGACGTCATGACGATGCCCGGCGGCGGGGTGAAGGAAGAGGACGGTGACCGGCGGAGACCCTTCTGCATCACGTCCGCCCAGATCGGCAGCGCGATGTCCGCTCCGGTGAGGCCGATCGGGCGCGCGTCGTCGGCACCCACCCACACCCCGACGACCAGGTCAGGCGTGTAGCCGACGAACCACGCGTCCCGCAGGCCGTCCGTCGTCCCGGTCTTCCCGGCCGTGACCTCCTGCAAGCCCCAGCGCGCGCTCGCGCCGCCGGTTCCCCGGACCATGACGCCGCGCATGAGGTGAGTGACGATGAACGCCGATTCGGCCGAGACGACGCGCGCGGGCGCCGGGCGCGGTTTCAGCGAGGCCTCGCCGGCGTCGTCGAGCGCCGTGGGCCACACGCGGACCCCGCCGTTGGCGACCGTGGCGAACGCGGTGGTCATCTCGAGCAGCGTCACTTCCGAGGTTCCGAGCGAGAGCGACGGCACCGCTGCCAGTGGACTGTCGATTCCCACGGCGCGCGCGACCCGCGTCACGTGGGCCACGCCGATGCCTTGCGCAACGAGGGCGGCTGGAACGTTCAGCGACGCTTCAAGCGCGCGGCGGATCGTCACCGGTCCGTGGAAGCGTCTGTCGATGTTGTGCGGCGTCCAGGCGCCACCGACCGCGGGAATGACGACGGGCTCGTCGGCGACGATGGTCGACGGCGTGAACTCGCGGGCCTGGACCTCGAACGCGGCGAGATATACGAGCGGCTTGAAGAGCGAGCCGGGTTGACGTCGGGCCTTCGTCGCCCGGTTGAACTCGCTGTCGGCGAAGCGCCGTCCTCCCACCAGGGCGAGGATCCGGCCCGTGCCGGGCTCGATCGCCACCACCGCGGCCTGAAGCGATCCAGGCGCCTTGCGCCGCGCGCGCTCGACCTGAGCCAGACGGTCTCGCACCGTTGTCTCGGCCGCCTCCTCAAGGCGCCGATCAAGGCTCGTGACTATACGCGCACCGCCAGTCGGGCCGACGGCGCGGTGCGCCACCTCGTCCCGGGCCAGCTCCATGAACCAGGGCGCAGTGGACGCGGTCGTCCGCGCCCCCGGCCGCACCGGACGCGCCTTGGCGGTTCGTGCGTCGGCCTCGCTCGCCGTGCCCTCGCGCACCATCGCCTCGAGAACCCGGTCGCGGCGGTTGCGGAGCAGCGTCGGCGACTCGGCGAAGATCCGGTTCGGCGCCCGGATCGCCGACGCGAGCAACGCGGCCTCGTCGAGGCGGAGGGCGTCGAGGCTCTTTCCGAAGCGGTGGCGCGCTCCGGCCGCGACGCCGAGAACCGCCGCGTCCCGCTCTTGGCCCAGGTACACGGTGTTGAGATACGCCTCTAGAATCTCCTGCTTCGAGTACCGGAGCTCGAGCAACATGGCGATGGCGATCTCGTGTAGCTTTCGCGACCAGGTCCGCTCCCGGCTCAAGAAGAGGCCGCGCGCCAGCTGCTGCGTGATGGTGCTGGCGCCTCGGACGACGGAGGTTTCTCGCGCGTTGGTCAGGGCGGCCCGGCCCACCGCGAGAACGTCCACTCCGTGATGGAGCATGAATCGACGATCCTCCGCGGCGATGACGGCCGCGACCACCGACGGCGGTATGCGGTCCAGCGGGACCCAGATCTGCACGCGCCGGTTGTCGCCCTGGGCCGACGCGATCTCCTGGCGGTCGGCGTCGAGATAGGTGATGGGGAGCGTCGCTCCTCGGGGCAGTGCGAGGGCCCACCATCCCCACACCAGCGCCGCCAGGAGGAGGCCGGTGACGCCAAGCAGCGCTCTGGCGAGGGCGGGCGGCTTCATGAGCGCGGTGCGCCTTTGTCGGCTGATGAAAGTGACGATCGCCTGGATCAGGGCCATGCTTCAGCGGCGCCGCCGCCGGCGCGATCCGGCCGGGCGCCGTCGGGCCAGGCTGCGGATCGTTTTCAGATTGGGCAGAATCTCCTGCTCGTAGAACTCGAAGAACCCTTTCTGCTCCTTGCCGACCTGGTGCACGCAGACGTGGTCGTAGCCGGCCTCGACGTACCTCCGGATCGCGGCGAGATGCTTCGCTGGGTCCGCTCCGCAGGTGATCGATTCCGCCACCGCATCCTCCGTGAGCAGCTCCGCGACGGCCTCGAAGTGCATGGGCAGCGGCAGCTCCCACGAGAGGCTGCTCTCCATGGCCGAGGTGGGCCAGTGCTCGCTTGCTATCCGGCGCGCCGACGCCTCGTCCTTCGCCCAGCACACCGTGACTTCCGCGTACCGTGGCTTGCCGGCTCCGCCCGCAGCGTCGAAGGCGCCGAGGAGCGAGCGCTCCGGATCCGTTCCGATCAACCCATCGCCCACGCGTCCGGCGAGCTGCGCGCTCTTCGTCCCGCCCACCGCCACGAGGAGCGGAGGCAGGACGTCCGGCAGCGTGTAGAGCCGGGCGTTCTCCACGGTGAAGTAGCGGCCGCGATGGCTTTCATTACCACCCCGCCAGAGGAGTCGGATCACCTCGATCGCTTCCTCGAGGCGCTGCTGTCGGATTTCCGTCTCGGGCCACCCCTGCCCCACGACGTGCTCGTTCAGGTTCTCGCCCGTGCCCACGCCGAGGAAGAAGCGCCCGGGCATGAGCGCGGCGGTGGTCGCCGCAGCCTGGGCGATGATGGCCGGGTGGATCCTGACGGTGGGGCAGGTGACGGCGGTGCCGACGACGAGCCGCCGCGTCGCCTGCCCGATCGCGCCGAGCACGGACCACACGAAGGGGCTTTGACCCTGCCGGTCGGTCCAGGGATGGAAGTGATCCGAGATCAGCGCGAAGGCGAAGCCGGTGTCCTCCGCCATCTGCGCGTGACGGACCAGGTCACCGGGAGACTGCTCCTCGCTCGAGAGCTTGTAGCCGAGCGACAACGTCATGGGACCTCCGTGACCACGGGCTCCAGGTCGGCCCAGCCCGCAGGCGTGGACTCGGCCGGTGTGGCTCCGGTCGCGCTCGGGCTTGGACGCGCGCTCGACGGAGTCAGGCGCCGCGCGGCCACGCGTGCTTCGGCCAGTGAGCTCACAACATCGTGGGCGCCCTGGGTGGCGGGGGTCGTGCGCTCGATCTGCGCCTCGTGCATCCGTCTCCTCCTTAGGGCGCCGGGCCAGCCAGCCATGCTGAATCTCCGGCGGTCGCAAAAGTGGCAAGCGGTGTGCCAGCGATGGTGGGGCGATGCCAAGCGCCCGAAGAGAGCGGAAACGCTTGAGAGCCACACGCTCGAGGGAGGAATCTCCGAACGCCGCGCCATTGACGCCCGAGCGGAAGCGTAAACTCTACTCGGTAACTTCTTCTCGCGTGATGACTCGCGCCCCCCTCGGCCAGCCCGCGCGTGGGCGCGCTCTGCGGCCCCGCATCAAGTCAGCTCTTCGAGTTGCATCAGCCCCGGCCGGCGCTTATGAACGCCACGAATCAGCTCGTCGAGCTTCCGCGGGATCGTCCGGAGCGGCTCGGCTCTGGCTGTTCGGCCAAGCGCCGACATCGACACTGGCACGGGGCATGCCTCTATACGCGGGAGCGAAACCATTCCACCATTGCAGAGGAGATGAGTCAGATGACGGCAACAAATCTTCTGAAGAAGCAGCATCAAGAAGTGAAGAGCCTCTTCCGGAGGGTCCAGAAGACCGAGGACACCGAAGCGCGTCACGATCTGAGGAAGGAAATCATCAACAATCTGACCGTGCATGCCAAGATCGAAGAGGAAATCTTCTATCTAGACCTCGTGCTCGAGGCCTACGAGGAGCATCACGTGGTGAAGCTCCTCCTGGAGGATCTGTCAAACATCGACGCGGCGGATAAGACGTTCACCGCGAAGATGACCGTCCTGGGCGAGCTCGTCGAGCATCACGCGGACGAAGAGGAAAAGGATATGTTCCCGCTCGCCCAGAAGCTCGGCGAGGCGCAGCTCGAAGCGGTCGGCGAGCGGATGGCCGCGCGGGTGGAGGCGCTCACCGGCCAGGCAGCCGAGCCCGCGGGACGAGGCAGGCGCCGCTAGAATCGTCGCGCGGCAAACCCAGCGGCGTCCGACGAGGGCGCCGTTGGCTCGCCGGGTAAGGCGGGCCTACCGGCCCTTCGAATGGCCTTTCGACTTGTGCTGCTTCATCACGGTCCGCGCCGCCACTTCCTTGGCGCGCCGGCCGTACCTACCCGACCGCTTGGCCGACTCCTTGATGTGCTCGTACTGACGCTGTTCCTTCGAGCTGACACCCCGTAGCTTCTTGCCTCTCGGCATCGCAACACTCCTCCTTCTCGGCGCTGTCGACGCGCTCAGCGGGTTACATGCGGTGGACGGATCGCGTCCTGTCCCGCCTGCAGGGCCGAGCTGACCTGTTCCTTCGTCCGGTCCAGCACGCTCTCCGCGGTCTTCTCGACCGTCTTGAGCGTATCGGCCGCTCCCTTGCGAACGCCTCTCGTCTTGCTCTCCGCGAGTTCGCGTAGCTGCTCACCCCAGTACCAAACGGCGAGCCCCCCCGCGAGCGATCCTAGAATGAATGTAAACATGGCGGTGTCCTCCTTCTCGTCGGAAGCTTGAGCAAGAGAAATGCCACGACCAACGGAGAACTCACGACGCCGAATCTCGGCGAGATCGAGACTGCGACTCTCGACTCGAGCAGGTCGAGCGGCCATTCCTGCTCGGTAAGTCTTACCGACTTACCGTTCTGCGCACGCGCTCGGCGCGCCCGCTCTCGAGATCGAAGCCCGGCAGGATGGCCTTGAAGAAGGCGTTCTGGACCAGGCGAACCACGACGTCCACGACGCTGACCTGCGGGCTGTCGATGCGGCCCGACACGTCGCTTTTCGTCGCGACCTCCTCGCGGGAGCGGTTCTCGAGGAGCTTGGCGACGCCTCCGACGAGGCGCTCGTAGACCTTCCGTGCGAACGGTTTGCCCTTTTCCTGCTCCGACGCGTAGATCTTCATGTCCTTGAACAGCGGCTTCACGTACCCGGTGATCACGCCGCCCTTGGCGGCGAGCTCCGAGTAGAAGAAGAAGCGGCCATCGGCCGCGTCGAACCGACCGTAGGCGCGGAAGAGATCGTTCATGGTCGGAACGCTGACCTCTTCGACCCGTACCGCGATGTCGAACGCGGGCCCCGAGTTCTCCGCCTCGAAGGTGGCCTCCGCGGTGGCGACGCCGCTCCCCATGAACTTGCCCTTGAGCTTGGCCACCGCGGCGCCTTCCATCTCGTGGTTGGTGAGATTCTTCAGCATTCCATCGGTGTCCGTCAGGAACACGCGGTACGGCGTCGGCGCCGCCTTGTTCACGAAGCCGACCGTGCTCTTGATGATGTGGAGCTCGCCGATCGAGATCAGCACGCCGGGCTTGTTGCTGACCTCCTTGGCGGCGGCCGCGGCCTGTCCGGCCCGCTGCCGCTCGGCGGCGTCGGTCCGGGCGGTGTGCACGTAGTCCACGTGGATGCCTTCGACCGTCGCGTGCTTCAGCTCGACCGTCTTCACTTCTCGTCCATATTCGGCGGCGCCGCTGGCCGACAACACGCCCTTGTCGACCCACAGGTTAAAGCGATTCGTGATGGGCTTGAAATAGTCGAGCTCGATGTTCGCGAGGTTGACGTCGCCGCGAAGCGTGGGATGGGGCTCCGCCATGAAGTCCGCCTTGCCGTCGACGGCGACACGGCCCGATTCGAAGACCACGGCCGACAAGCGGATCTCGGATGGATAGACCCGGTCCCTCGACCGCACGTTGCGGATGTTCGTGGCCACGAGGTCGAGGTTGCGAAGGCGCAGCGGCTTGAACGGCCCCTGGTCGACGTAGGTCACGTCGCCGCCGCGCACCTCGAAGTGGTTGACCTTCAGGGGGTAGACCGCCTCCAGCGCCTCCTGCCATCCGCGCTCCTTGACCGGGGCAGGGTCGTCGATCTCCTTTCGCGCTTGCTGGAGATCGACGTGGACCGTGGGCTTCTCGATCTCGATGTCGGCGACGAGGCGGCCGCGCAGAAGCGCTCGCCAGTGGACGCTGGCGCTCAAGCGCTCGATGTGAAGGACTGCCGGGTCGGGGTGTGCGTCCTGGGTGATCTTCACGTCTTCCAAGTCGAGCGACAAGCCCAGAGGGTGGAAATCGAGCGACGTAATGCGCGCGGTGTACCCCTTGAGCGTTCGGTTCACCTTCGCCTCGGTATACCGTCGCAGCGGCTCGTCGATCACGAACGCGACGCCATAGGCGACCACGAGGACGATCGCGAGCGGCGCGGTGATGGCGAGCCAGTGGCGCCGAACGCCTCGGAGCCCCGCCTGCCACACGGTGCCGCTTTTCCATCCGGTCATGGCTCCGTTGAACAGGCAAGAGGCATGCCTTTTCCAGCCGAGCAAAAGAGCTCCGGATCCCGACAATCTTTCTCAGTAAGAGTTACCCGGCGACTCGATACGGCGCCGGGAGCAGAGGCGGACGGTCGTTCGGAACTCCGCGAGAATGCGCGCGTGTTCCTCGCGTCGGCAGCACCCGACGATCTCGGCACGGCCCTTGCCTGGAGAGTACGCGGTGTTCGGTCCGGCCCGCGAGGACCAAGCCTTCGGACCGGTAGGATCCAAAACAAGCGCCCGGCTCGTCGCGACTCCGGGCGCATCGCATAAAGAGAAGCTGGAGGTCGAGGCGGCCGGCAGGCCTCGATCTCCAGCTCGTCCTCAATCAATGGGAGGGGAGGATCGTGAACAATCCACTCAGGATCATCGGAATCTTACTGATCGTCCTCGGCCTTGTCGCGCTCGCGTATCAGGGGATCACCTACACGAAATCGGAGAAGGTGCTGGAGGTCGGGCCCATCACCGCCACGAAGGAAACGAAGAAGACGATCCCCCTGCCGCCGGTGCTGGGCGGTGTCGCGCTGCTGGGCGGCGTCGTCTTGCTCGTCGCGTCCTCGTCGCGGCGCCCATAGGACTGGGGGCCGCGCCCGCGAGACCCTCACGCGATCCGACGCTGCGAGCGCGCCGCGGCCTGGCGCGACGTTGCGGGCGGTGGCTTCACGCCCATGCTGTGCACGAAGCGCTCCTCGCTCTCTCACCCCGATGAACTTCGCGCGCAGTTGGTGAGGCGCGGTCGCAGAAAGTTGCAACGCGCGGGCCGCGGCGAGCCGATACCGACGATCCGAGATTCAACACCTTCTCCCCGAGGACCGGACTCACGACGCAAGCGGGAAGGCGTGAGGCATGCCCGGTGAGCACGGCG
>QHSV01000092.1 GCA_003221655.1 Candidatus Rokuibacteriota bacterium | reverse complement strand
GAGGGTCTGACCGAGGGCGAGATTGCCGAAGTCATCGGCTGCCCGGTGGGCACCGTCAAATCGCGTCTCGCCCGGGCACGGGCAGCGCTCAGGCTGAGACTCAAGGATTACACGAGGTAGGAGCATCCGTCCGTACCACTCATGGGGCAGAGGGAGCGGCGGTAAAGAACCAAAGCGCGGAAGTCAGCCACAGCCCCAGAAGGATTGAGAACAAGAGGCCTCCAGCCACGGGGAGCACCCAGGGCGCGAACCTCGTCGACCGAACAATCAGCACCTTGGCAACGACAACGCCGTAGAGGGCCGAGCCGAGCAGCGAGTGAATCAAGACGCGCGGGCTGTGGGTGCCGAACCCGAGCAGGAAGATACAGTGGTAGGCCGCCGGGAGCGTCAGCAGGATCGCTGCCCGTCCCGACCAGCGATGGGCACTGTGATAGAAGCGCCCCTTGGGCGGAACACGGAGCAACTCGTAGATGCGTGCGGCCGTCAGTAACTGACCACATGCCAGCACCAACGCTGCCGTCACCAGCCACGCCTTCATCTGGAGGGTATCCGCGAAGAAAGGATGGAAGAAGGGAGTCGCATAGGGCTCACGAACCGTCTGCTGGGCCACAAGGGCGACAGTGAGCGCGATAAGCGCGAAAACCACCAAGGGAACCGCCAACCAAGCCGGATTCGCCCCGCTGGGCTCCTTGAAACTGAGCCTCTCACTCATGCGTGTCCCCTTTGCGTCGCGGGCGTCGTCGGGCGTTCCTTAGAACGGGCGCCTCAGCCTCAGGGCATCGACTGCAGCTTTGCGGCAAGTGATGCGAGCTCGCGGCGATCGACGTCAGACACGAGCGCGTACCCGAGCGAGCTCTGGCGCCACATTATGACGTTGAACCCGCGCTCTTCCATTGTTAAGGCGCTGCCGTCTTTCGCGGGCCAGTGCAGGCCGCCGGCTCGAAAGACGAAGAGCGAGATCGGATGGAGTCTGTGCGCATAGACGAGCACGGCGGCCTTGCGGTCGAGAAAGTAACCAACGGCTCCACCTTTGAGCGGGAAGTCGGCGTCGCCCTCGAACGAGACGATGGGCGCGAAGTCTAGCCGACCCTCGAACCAGGGCTTGACCTGGTGAAGACCCCCACTCTCGATCTCGAGGGGGCGCTGGCTTGAAAGCACTCGCAGATGATCATTCACCGCCTCGCCGACCATTGCGCTCGTGGCGTTCGTGTCTTGGAACGCCGCCCGCTCGTAATAGAAAATGGGGGCGCCCACGAGCACGAGGGCCACACATGCGAACACCGGGATCAGCGACGGGCGCCACCAGCTCCACCGTGATCGCTTGGGTGTCGATACCTTCCATTGGGCGGCGATCCGCCGCTTCAGAGCGAGAGAGGCCGGGTACTGCGGCAAGCGATGCTCAAGAGCCGACGTCAACTCCTGCTCCACCGCATCCACGTGCGCGCAATCCGGACAAGCCTCGAGATGCGCGCGTACCCCACCCTGAGCCGCCGTGGGGAGGCGCCCCTCCTGATAGTCTCGAAGCGTCATGCGAACGTCATCGCAGTTCATCTGTGTCTTACCGGGCGTAGTCTCTCAGCTTCAGTCTGAGCGCGGCCCGCGCGCGCGATAGCCGCGACTTCACCGTTCCGACAGGGCACCCGAGGACATCACTGACCTGCACCTCTGTGAGCCCCTCGAGGTCGAGCAGAATCACCGTGCGCGCCTCCTCCGACAGCGTCATCAGCGCGGCCTCGATCTCCTCGGCGACGACCTTGCGAAGCCGGTCCAGCTCGAAGTCGTCGCGGAGCCATGCTTCGTCGATCGCGCCCTGCGAATAGGCGTCGACCGTGTCGAGACCGCCCACCGTCGGGTCGTGACTCCGACGCCGGTAGAGACTCAGGAATGTGTTCCTCAATATCCGGAACAGCCACGCCTTGAGATTGGTCCCCGGCGTGAACTGGTGCTCAGCTTTGAGCGCGCGCGCATACGTCTCCTGCACGAGATCCTCGGCGTCCGCCTGGTTTCCGGTGAGATGCCGCGCGAGGTTGTGGAGTGCGTCGACATACGCCAACGCCTCGTTTGCTACGGCACTCAGCGGAGAGCCACTCCCTTGATCACGGGCCCAGCATAGCACTGCGGAGCCTTTCACCCTCCGCAACGCCCGAGTGAACTATTCGTTCCATCCGTTTCCTCGAAGCCGCATATCTCCGGCGACAGCGTGAAGGGGCTTCGCGGGCTCACAGGGCCACAAAGGCCAACGCCCAGCGCCGCGATCCGTTCCCTCAAACCTTTTCTGAACCGCATGGAACGGCGCCTGTGGTGGCGCGTTTCGACGAGTGAGGAGGGCAAGCAGAGAACCATGAAAGACGACACAAAAGCGCTGGCGTGGTACAGGCGGGGGTTAGTCGCCGTCGGCGTGGTGACACTGCTCATTGGGGCCCACGCGCTGGCCGCGACGCCACCAACGATCGGGATCAAGGAATTCAAGTACGGACCGTCCATGCTCACCGTCCCAGTGGGCACGACGGTGACGTGGGTCAATCACGACGAGGAGCCGCACACGGTCACGTCAGGGACCGGCGCCTTCAGCTCCGCCGGGCTCGTGAACGACGACACGTTCGTGCAGACCTTCACGAAACCTGGCACCTACCAGTACTTCTGCGCGATTCATCCTTACATGAAGGGCACTCTGGTCGTGAAGTAGACGCCACCAATGGCATGGAGGACGGCATGGATCGGATTGATCGGCGTGGATTTCTCGAGTGCATGGCTTGGGCGGGTACGGGTGTCGTCTGGACAGCCGCGGGTGGCGTGCTGTCGTCGCGATTGATCACGGACGCCTCGGCCGCGGACGCCGCCGCAGGAAGCTTCACCTTCGTACAGATCAGCGACACGCACATCGGTTTCAAGGGCGAGGCGAACAAGGACGCCGCAGCCACCCTCCAACAGGTTGTCGACCGTGTGAATAGGCTGCGGCCTGGCCCCGCGTTCGTCCTTCATACGGGCGATCAGACGCACGGGCAGAAGGCGGGCGCCTTCGATACGGTCGCGGAAATTCTGAAGACCGTGAAGACGGAACGCATCTTCTACGTGCCCGGCGAACACGATGTGTTCCTCGACGGCGGCAAGGAGTATCTGGCCCGCTACGGCAAGGGGACTGTCGACGATCGCGGCTGGCAGAGCTTCGATTACAAGGGAACGCACTTCGTCGGGCTCGTGAACGTACTCAAGTACAAGGGCGAAGGGATGGGCTCGCTCGGCGACGAGCAGCTCGTGTGGCTGGAGAAGGACGTGGCGCCGCTCTCGAGTAGCACCCCGATCGTGGTCTTCTCACACGTCCCGCTCTGGGCAGTCTACCCGCAGTGGGGTTGGACCACCGAAGACGCCGAGCGCGCGCTGGTGTCTCTCCGCCGCTTCGGCTCGACCACCGTCCTGAACGGTCACATTCATCAGGTGCTCCGCAAGGTGGAGGGCAACATCTCGTTCCATACCGCGATGTCCACGGCGTTTCCGCAGCCGGCGCCGGGCAGTGCGCCGGCGCCGGGGCCGATGAAGATCCCCGAGGAGCAAGCACGCCGGATGATCGGTGTCGCCGAAGTGGCATATGTGCCAGGTAAGCATCCGCTCGCGGTGGTGGACTCGACACTGGGTTAACAGCAGCATCTCCAAAACAGTGCGCGGTGCGCGACGGCCCCGAAAGAGGCGGCGCACCAACGATGGGGCGCGGGATGTAAGATCACCAGTGAAGGCGGCCCACCGAGTGAGGGTCCTGTCGTGTGACGTGTCAGGAGGCCGTGTGTAACTGGGGCGGCACCCGTCTGCTGCACGGGTGGACGAGCAGATGAGAGACCTTCTCGTGCAAACAACAATACTGTGCTGCACAAGCGTGCGCGGCCGCCGAGATCTGTTCGGCAGCGACCTCTTTGCCGACAGGTCATATCGGGTCCTCGCGCTCACGAATCCGTTCCGTGGCACCGGGCTTCTAAAGAGGCAACGAGTGGTACGCGGGCATCTGATGTTGGAAGGGTTTCATGCCCTTTCGTCGGAGGAAAGCGATGCTGCCGATCCGAGGTCTTTACGAGGTGGCGATTCCCGTGCGACAGCTCCAGAGAGCCGAAACGTTCTATCGAGATGTTCTCGGGCTGGGAGTCGGCCTTCGGGACGAGCGTAGAAAGTGGCTGTTCCTTCGAGCCGGGGGCGCCGCCGGGATGGTCGTGCTTCAGGAACACGATGGTGAGTTCCCGAGCTACCATTTCGCCTTCACGGTTGACGGGTCCGATCTCGAACGAGCTGCACCTGTCCTCCGCGAATGCGGCGTACCTACCCGAGGCCCAATCTCCCACGATTGGATACCGGGTACGTCCCTCTACTTCGAGGATCTCGACGGCCATGAACTGGAGCTCTTCGCGCCTTCCACGTAGCGGCGGCCGCGCCAGTGGACTCGTCTAGGCGCACTTCGAGTCCGCGGAGCAAAGTGACCTCGGCCCTACTGCCCGAATCATGAAGGGCGCGAAGCCTGGCGATCTGCCTATCACCTTCCCGGGTTTCCTACCGCAGCGACTTTAGCTCGCTCCCGGTTGACGGCTACTTGCCGAGGTACGCCTTGGCCTGGCGCAGCTCGGGACGCTCCGTGTCTGCCTTCTCGCCGAGCGACATTAGCTGCGAGTAGTACGTCCGCGCCTTGGTCCGGTCGCCCGTGAGCTCCGCGGCCCGCGCGGCGCCGTAAAGCCCCCTGAAGCGGTTCGGCTCGACGCGCATAGATGCCTCGAACTCGCGCAGCGCCTGGGCCGGCTCGTTCGCGTCAAGGAGGAGCTCGGCCAGGAGCTCGCGCGCCGGCGCGAGCGGACCCGGCGTCACCGGATGCTTTTCCGTCGCATCCCCACGGTCCGCGGCGGCCCTGAGAAGCGCGAGAGCCTCGTCCTTTCTGCCTTCGGCGCGCGCCACCCAGGCCGACACGACCTGGCGCTGGATGTCGACCTGCTCGGCCCAGTAGCCCACCTTTGCCGCTGCGAGCGCGTCGCGGAGGGCCCCGAGCCGGTCGACGTCGCGCCGCGCGCTCACCACGTCGCCGCTGCGCGCCGCGCCCAGGCCGCGCGCGAAGACGAGCTGTGCCTCCGACTGCGGGAAACGGCCCCAGGGGAACTCCTTCCCGAAGAGCTCGAGTCGGGCCGCGTCCGCCCAGCGCCCGCGCTCCAGCGCGTAGCGCGACGGGATCGTCGCCAGGGCGAAGCCCGTCACGAAGTGCTCGACCGTGACCTTCGGAATCTCGGAGACCTGGTCCATGACGCGCTTGGCCGCGGCGTCCTGCCCCATCTGGAGATGCGCGTACGTCAGGTAGTCGAGCGCGTGGAGCTGGTCGAAATGACTGCCCACGGAGCTGGCGGAGGCCCGGTTCGCGTCGATGGACTCTTGCCAGTACCCGCGCCGCGTGAAGATGTGGGACGGCATGTGGAGCGCGTGCGGCGCCGCCGGCGCGATGGACGCGTAGCGCCGCGCTGCGTTCAGGCCCTTCTCGGCGATCGGGGGGTAGTCGTAGCTATGGATCAGGTAGTGAGCGACGCCCGGATGCTGTGGCTCCACGGCGAAGACCTTCTCGAGGATCGAGGCCGCCTTCAATTGATCTGCGTACGTCTTGTCGGTCGGGAGCGCCGTCGCGTTGAGTGCTAGGGCGTAGAACACCGCCGCCTCGCGGTCGTCCGGGTAGCGGGCGGAGAGCTGCTCCATCGCCTGCCGGTAAGCGACCGCCCGCGTCCGATGGTCGACCTTGTCGGCATCCTTGTAGAACGTCTCGATCGCCGCGATGTAGTCGCGCTCGCGCTGCGTCTTGGCGACCGCGGCCTTCGCCCGCTCAACGGCCGCCCAGCCGTCGGCGAGCCCCTTCGGCGACGGTGGCCACGCGAATGGATTGCCGAGGAGGTTCATTGCGACGCCCCAGTACGCCATCCCGCACGCGGGATCGGCCTGCGCAACCGCCGTGAACGCCGCCGTGGACGCGGAGAACCAGAATGAGTGGAGCATGGCGACGGCGCGCTCGAAGTCCGACTGGACCGCGGCGCTGCACGACGTCGCGAAGTGGACCGTGCCGACCTTCTCCTGCGCCACGGTCCCGGCAGCACCGAGAGCGACCAGCAGGCTGAGGCTGAGGGCGACGGTGCGGAACGTCATGGCTAAACCTCCCGATCTAGGTGGTGACCACGCTGGACGGAGAATCCACTGCAGGAATTCTAGCCTAAATTCATACCCAGGCGCTCCGGGCGAATGTCCGCGCAGCCTCACAGGCCATAGAAGAACCCCAACGGGATATGCCCGTGAGGCTGGCAGAACATCCCCGGCCCGTTACGGGGGCGGTAGGAGAGAGCAACCTCTAGCAGGCTACGGAAAAAGCAGGTGAAAGGCACACAGTTGAGGGCCACGACGCGTCACAGGACCCCGATGGGCTTCGAAGTGGGTTCTTCCGCTGCGGCCGGCCGCCGCCG
>QHSV01000551.1 GCA_003221655.1 Candidatus Rokuibacteriota bacterium | reverse complement strand
GCCTGTGGTGAAACGAAGCGGGACCGACCGGGAGTCGGCCCCGTTTCAGCGACCGGATGCGCACACTCCAGACAAAATTTGGCGATCGGCGGGAGCGGGGTCCCGCAGTTTGCGCAGGTGCGAGCGAGCGGCGAAGCGCACTCCAGGCAAAACTTCGCCTGAGGCGGATTCTCCGTCTGGCACCGGGGACACTGCATGCCGGGGTCCCTCCAGTGCGCCGAGGTTAGCCCCGGCGGGCCGCGGCAGATCCTCGTGCCAGGCTACACCGGTAGCGTGTCGCCGTCGGGCGGCGCCGGCACCTCGAACGCGCTGACGATCCCACACAGGAGACCGTAGTAGTTCGTGACCGCCGTCAGCTCGACCAGCCACTGCACGCTGTAACGCTTGGCGAGCGCGTCGAAAGCCGCCTGGTCGACGCGGTTCGTGCGCATCAGCTGCTCGGCGTAGGTCACGATCTCGCGCTCCTCGACAGGAAACTTGCCGGGATCGGCCTTCTTTCGGATCAAGTCGATGGCCTCCTCGCGAACACCGCCGCGGCGAGCCGCATTGACCTGAGCCGCCCAGACGTACGCACCCTGCCGCTCCCGCGCAGCGACCAGGATGGCGAGCGAGCGGAGCTTGGGCTCGACGATGCTCTCGTCACGATAGAAGTTGCCGATACTGAGCATCCGCTCGGCCAGCTTGGGGCTGTGCAACAACATGCTGAACGGCCCGCGCACTTGGCCGAAGACCTTCAGCACACCGTCGACGACGGCGTGGTGCTCAGCGGGTACGTCCGACTTGCCGGTGATCGGTGCGACTCTCGGCATGCCCGTCTCCTCTTAGATGCCTTTGTATGGGTTGCCCCAGCGGTCCTGGTACACGATCTCCGCCAGCGGCCCGCGGCCCACCGGCCCGAATTTCCCCATGGGATAGCCGATGGGAAGAATCGCGTAGGAGTGGACGCCGGACGGTAAACCAAGAGCGGCCTCGGCCTCCTTTTCGTACAGGAGGGTTGTATTGCTCGCGACTGACGCCCGGCGGAGGCGCGCTCTTGAGGTATCGCGGTCCGATCACCTCGTCGAAGGCGCGCTTGTAGTAGACCTGCACCCCCTGCTTGATCTTCTGATCCTTGATGACCAGGAACCGCCAGCGCTGGGTATTGCCACCGTTCGGAGCGCACGCGCCAGCCTGCAGGATCTTCCGGATCAGCTCGTCGGGCACCGGATCGGGCTTCAACCGGCGCATGGCCCGCATGGTCTGCATGATCTCGAACAGCTCCGTGTCACCCGGCATAAGGGCCTCCCTTTCGTCGTTCGATGCGGCGCCCGAATCATACTCCGACCAGGCATATTGCGCGCGACCGCGGAATGGCGCACGATCGGCCCCGACCGCCATCTTTGCGGACAAGGAGTCGCCCCATGACGAGCGTCGGCAGCGGGAGCTACGAGTACGAGGTGATGGACACGTGGGCGAAGCTGCCCGCCGGCTGGACGTTCGGCCCGGTCAGTGCGGTAGCGACGGACTCGCAGGATCGTGTCTATGCCTTCCAGCGCAAGGATCCACCGATCATCGTGTTCGACCGCGACGGCAACTACCTGAGCTCCTGGGGCAGTAGCGCGATCACCGACCCCCACGGCATTGCCATCATCAACGACGTGATCTACCTCACCGACCGGGAGGACCACGTCGCGCTGAAGTTCACGCTGGACGGCAAGCCGCTGATGGTCCTGGGCACTCGCGGGAAGGCATCGGACACGGGGGCGACCAAGGACATCGAGCTCCCGCCGCGTTCAGCCGGGCCGTTCAACAAGCCCACCGAGATGGTCGTGGCGCCGTCGGGCGATCTGTACGTCTCGGACGGCTACCGCAACAGCCGGGTGCATCGCTTCTCGAAGGACGGCAGCCTGCTCTCGTCCTGGGGGACGCCCGGCAAGCAAGAGCCTGGCGAGTTCCACTTGCCCCACAGCCTGTGGGTCGGCCCAGACGGATATGTCTACGTCTGCGACCGGGAGAACAGCCGCATCCAGGTGTTCACGGGCGAGGGTAAGTTCATCTCGCAGTGGCGGGACATCCAGCGTCCCACCGACATCTACTTCAACGCCCGCCAGATCGCCTACGTCAGCGAGCTGCGCCCGTCGATCAGCATCCTGGATCGAAACGGCAAGGTGCTCGCGCGCTTCGACTCGCCCTCGGGCCACGGGCTCTGGGTCGACTCCGTCGGCGACATCTATCTCGCCGAGGCTGGAGGAAAGCGGCTCACCAAGTACGTGCACAAGCGCTGAGCATGCGGCTGATTGCGGCGATCCCGCTGACCGTCTCGTGCCTGCTGTGCTTCGTCGCGACTTCCTCGGGGCAGGCGCCGCGGCCGCCGATCAAGGTCGGCCTCCTGCTCCCCTACACCGGCGTGATCGCGATCAATGGCCAGGAGACGAGCAAGGGCGTCGAGTTCTACTTCGCCAAGAACGGGAACAGGGCGGGCGGGCGAGAGGTCCAGCTCATCAAGGAGGACGACGAGGCCAAGCCCGACGTGGGCCTGACGAAGACGCGCAAGCTCGTGGAGCGGGACCGGGTGGACGTGCTGGTGGGCCCGGTCCACAGCGGCGTCGCGCTGGCCATCCGTGACTACGTGCACGGGCAAAGCATCCCGCTGATCGTGCCGGTGGCCTTCACGCGGGACCTCACCGCGCCGGGCAAGGCGAGCCCGTGGCTCTTTCGGGTGGTCGAGACCAGTGACCAGGGGAACTTCGCCATGGGCACCTGGGTCTTCAAGAAGACCCCCTATCGGAAGATCGTCATCATGGCGTCCGACTTCG
>QHSV01000550.1 GCA_003221655.1 Candidatus Rokuibacteriota bacterium | reverse complement strand
CACGATCGAGGGTCTCGGGAAGCCGGGCGCGCTGCACCCGCTCCAGGAGGCGTTCGTCAAGCACGGCGTGCCACAGTGCGGCTTCTGCATTCCCGGCGTCCTGATGGCCGCCGCAGCCCTGCTGACGGAGAACCCGCGCCCGACCGAGGAAGAGATCCGCTACGGCATCGCCGGCAATCTGTGCCGCTGCACCGGCTACACGAAGATGCTGGCCGCGATCACCGAGGCCGCCGGGGCCACCGCCGGCCGGAGGAGCTGAGGCATGTCCAGCGTGATGAAGACCACCCGCGACGTGAAGGGCATCGGCCTTTCCATCGTTCGTCCTGACGCGCCGGATAAAGTCACCGGCGTGGTCCAGTACGTCGCCGACCTGAGCCCCCGGGGCCTCCTGCACGCCAAGCTTCTCCGCAGCCCCCACGCCCACGCGCGAATCCTCAAGATCGACGTCAGCAAGGCGCGGGCGCTGCCGGGCGTGCGCGCGGTCCTGACCGCCGCAGACATCCCCGAGCTGAAGAAGAAGGCGCCGACACGCGCGCACGCGGTGCTGGCGATCGACCGGGTGGTCTTCGCCGGCCAGCCGGTGGCCGCCGTCGCGGCCGACGAGCCGGCGATCGCCGAGGAGGCGCTCGACCTCATCGACGTGCAGTACGAGGTCCTGGCGGTGTCCGCCGACCCGCTCGAGGCCATGAAGCCCGGCGCGCCGCCGGTCGCCGACGCGGGGACCGAAGCGGACACGAGCGAAGCCCAGGCCCACGGCAGCGTGGCCGGCGTGGCGACCGAGGCCAAGCCCGCCAAGGCGGTCAACATCTCCCAGCAAGCGCGCCTGCAGCGCGGCGACGTCGCGAAGGCGCTCGCCGAGTCGGACGTCGTGATCGAGAGGACGTACCGCGTGCCGATGGTGCACCAGGGCTATCTCGAGCCGCACGCGGTGCTGGCGCAGTGGGACACCGCCGGGAACCTGACGCTCTGGTCGAGCACCCAGGGCTCGTTCAACACGCGCTCGGAGGTGGCCGACGTCCTGGAGATCTCGGAGAACCGCATCAAGGTGATCCCGATGGAGTGCGGCGGCGGCTTCGGCGGCAAGATCCGCGCGCTCTGCGAGCCGATCACGGCGATCCTGGCGCGCGTCACCGCGCGGCCGGTGCGCTACGTCATGACTCGGCGCGAGGAGCTCGAGGCGGGGATGCCGGCGCCGCAGGTCATCATCCGCCTGAAGACCGGGGTGAAGCGCGACGGCACGCTCATGGCGATCGAGGGTGAGGCGATCCTCGAGTCCGGCGCGTTCTCGGGCGCGGTGCTGGCGGTGAGCGGGGTGTTCCTGGCCAGCCTTTACCGGTGGCCGAACTTCGACGTCAAGGGATTCGAAGTCCTCACGCACAAGCCCAGTATCGCGGCGTACCGCGCGCCGGTCGCGCCGCAGACGATCTTCGCGATCGACTCGCACATGGAGCAGATCGCGCGCGCGATCGGCGCCGATCCGGTCGAGTTCAGGCTTCGCCACCTGCAGCGCGAAGGCGACAAGATGGCCAACGGCCAGCCATGGCTGAGCAACGGGGGCGTGGAAGTGCTGACCCGCCTCGCCGCGCATCCGCTCTGGAAGACACGCGCGCAGTGGAAGGCGAGCAGCCCCAACGGCCGGGGCGCAGATCGCCGCGACGGCCTACGGCGTCGACATCGACAAGGTGAAGATCACGACCGGCGACACCGACGTCGCGCCGATGACCGGCCTGAGCGCGGGCAGCAAGACCACCTACACGGTCGGCGTGGCGGTGATGCAGGCCGCGCAGAACGCGCGCAACCAGACGCTCGAGATCGCCGCCAAGGAGCTCGAGGCCTCCGTGCACGACCTCGAGATCGACGGCGGCAAGGTCGTGGTGCGGGGCGTGCCGAACAAGGGCATCACGCTCGCGCAGATCGGCAAGAAGGGCAACCTCTACATGTCGAAGGTGCAGCCGGTGTTCGGCGTCAGCCATCCGGCCTTCTCGCAGCAGGCGCCGGCCTTCTGCGCCCAGCTGGCGAAGATCGAGGTCGATCCCGAGACCGGCGAGGTGACGCTGCACGACTTCGTCGTCGTCCAGGACGTCGGTAAGGCCATCAACCCGCTGGCGATCGAGGGCCAGATGCAGGGCGGGGCCGTCCAGAGCCTCGGGATGGCGCTGACCGAAGCGCTCATGTACGACGACAAGGGGCGGCTGACGAACCCGAGCCTGCTCGACTACCGGAAGCTCACCTCGGCGGACCTGCCGAACATCGAGACGATCATCGTCGAGAAGCCGTCGCCGCACGGCCCCTTCGGAGCGCGGGGCGTCGGCGAGCCGCCGATCGTGCCGGCCCCGGCCGCCATCGCGAACGCCATCGAGGACGCGACCGGCGTGCGGCTCACCGAGCTGCCGCTCACGTCCGAAAGGATCGCGCTGGCGCTCGCGAACGCGACCTGAACTCCTTGCCCTTGAAGGAACGTTTGAAGTGGCGCCGGGCGGCCTCCTCGAGACCGCGGCTGAACTTCTCGTAGCACGCCAGGAACTCCAGGCCGGCGGCGGTCAGACGCATGCCGCTCCGAGGACCGCCGCCGGGGGCGCGCTCGACGAACTTGAAGCCGGCTGCGCGCTCCAGCTCCTGCAAGTAGCCCCACGCGTTGCGGTAGGACATGCCGAGCTCGGCCGCCGCCTGCCGGAGCGATCCACGCGTGTCGATCGATCGGAGGAGGTGCGCCCGTCCGCTGCCGAGCTTCAAGCGCTTGCCGAACACCACCCAAACTCTTAGTTTAGGATCCACGCTTACAGGCTCGCCTCGCCCGTGGCTGCGGCTCGCACGACCACGATGGCACGAGGGTACGCCAAGATGAGGGAGGTCGGCCCATGAAGATGACGGCCGTCACGCCGTTCATCGTCGATCCGGGATACGGGAAGAACTGGCTCTTCGTGAAGGTCGAGACCTCCGACGGGCTGCACGGCTGGGGCGAGTGCTACACGCAGGCGGATCGCGACCAGTCGATCGCCGCTCACCTGCGGCAGCTCGGACGGTATCTCGTTGGCCGCGACGCCGGCCACATCCGTCACTTCACGCACTGGGCCTACCACGACTTCGCGTCCAAGCGCGGCGCCATGGACTTCTGGAGCGCCGTGAGCGGGATCGAGCAGGCGCTCTGGGACCTGGCCGGTAAGCGCCTCGGCGTGCCCGTGGTGAGTCTGCTCGGCGGGCCCTGCCGCGAGCGGATCCGCGTCTACGCGAACGGCTGGTACTCTGGCGCCAAGACCCCGGACGCGTACGCGGCAAAAGCGAAGGAGACGGTGGCACGGGGCTTCAG
>QHSV01000091.1 GCA_003221655.1 Candidatus Rokuibacteriota bacterium | reverse complement strand
TGCGCCGGGCCCACGCGGCGCGCCAGGCGAAGCTCGTCGTATGGAATCCAGCCGCTCTGGCCCCGCAGGTCGACAAGATCATGCAGGAGCAGTGCTACGCCTACGCCAAGCAGGCGGGGATCAAAGAGAGCGAGATCGACTATCAGATCATCGGTGGTCCCCAGCTCGTGCCCAAACTGGTGGCGTCGCTCGAGGCCGGGAACCCGCCGGATATCACCCGGCTGGGTGGCGGGTACGTGCAGCTCTATCGCTCTCAAGGCCACCTCGTAGAAGTGACTGACCTGGTCAACAAGATGCAGAAAGCGCAAGGGGGACTCTTTCCTGTCTCCATGCCGAGCGTCATGCATCAAGGCAAGGCGTATGGTGTGCCGCAGTCCGTCAGTCCCTGGCCGCTGGTCACCCGTATGGATCTCCTCGAGGCCGCCAAGGTCGAGCCCCCTAAGACGTGGGAGGAGTTCGTCGAGGTCTGCAAGAAGCTGCAAAAGCCGCCCAAGCTCACCGGCTTTGGTCTGTGTCTGGGTACAACACCTCCAACAACTAAGCCTATCAGTCACGTCAGGTGATCTTCGTCTTGAATCCCACCAGCATCTACGCCCATCTGGCGGACTCCGACAAGGACCTGTACAAGGTCACGGGACTGCTGCCGGTGCCGGCGGGGCCCGCTGGTGCCGTCGAAGAGCTCACGACAGCGGAATGGCTGCTCTTCAAGCACAACCCCTATCCTGAGGTGGCCAAGGGCCTGGCCGAGTACTGGATGGCCCCGGAAAACTTGAAGGTCATGATCGAGGAAGGTGATGGCCGCTGGGGGCCGCCATACAAGAACATGTACGACTCCCCGTTCTGGAAGCGGCCGGTGTTCCAGCACTGGCGCGTCATGCTGGAGCGCGGACGCCAGTTCCCTGCTCCCGGCACCACGAATTCCGCCTCGGGCGAGGTGCTCGCCACCTACGTCATCGGCCGCATGATGCACCGGGTGCTGGTCGAGAGCTGGAACGTCGAGAAGGCGGTCGTCGAGGCGCACAAGAAGGTCGCGGAGATCTACGCGCGGCATCAGGCGGGGTAGGCGTCCTCTCTCTCGCTACTCGATGCAGCTCGGGCTGGCCTTCCCGCGCCGTGCTCGGCCTCCGCCACCGCTATCGTAGAATTCTGGCATGCGCATCGGCACGTCGTTCGGGACTTGGGTCCAGGTCATCATCGTCAGGAGACGCCACCGGCGCCCACGACAACCGCCAAGGTCGCCGAGATTGCCGCGGTAAACCCCGCCCGACGCTACCACACCGTTGCCATCACCGATGACGCGACCGGGTTTGCGGCGAGTAGATGGATGCACTGACCTTCGGCCGTCTGCGAAACTTCGGCCGGGTGGACAAATGCCTGTTGCTGCTTTCGATCATAAGCAGCGCGGCATATCTGGCCTCGCGAGGGGTTCAGCCGTTTCCGGGCAGCGTCGCGCTCAAAGCACTGAGTATCGCTCCGCTGGCGGTGCTGGCTTTCAGAGTCCTTGGCACAACCGGCAGCAGACCGAACGGTGTCGAATCGCGGAATACGCGCGACAACCTCATCCTGGCGGCGGCGCTGGCGCTCTCGTGCCTCGGCGATATCTTTCTTCATCTCGATCCCCGCCGTTATTTCAGGCACGCCTTGGGCGCGTTTCTCTTCGCGCACCTCGCTTACATTGTGCTCTTCACGCGAAGCTGGCCACGACCATTGCGTGCCCGCGGCAGTCAGTTGCTCCTGACCGCGCTGGTTCTCGTCTACAGTCTGCTGGTGTCGAGCTGGCTGTGGTCCGGACTCGGTACGCAGGCTGTGCCGGTGATGGTCTACAGCTGTGCGATCACGGTGATGACCGTGTCGACGATCCTCGCCGGATTTTCAAAGCCGTTCGTCTGGATCGGTGCGTTGCTGTTCGTGACCTCGGATTCGCTGATCGCCGCTGGACGTTTCAAGACCGCGGTGCCGCTGGCCGCGTATCTGATCTGGCCGACGTACTATCTGGGGCAGTACGGTATCGCCATCGGGTTTCTTCGGGAGAAAGCAGGAGACGACTCACAAGGAATGAGAGCGTAGCCGCCTGCGGTGCGCCCGGGCGCTGGTAATCTACCTGCTGCCGGTCATGACGCGGCCCAACCTGCTCGTGATCCTGATCGACGACCTGCGCTTCGACGAGTTCGGCGCGGGCGGGCATCCGTACATGCAGACGCCACACGTGGACCGCCTCGCCCGCGACGGCGCGATGTGCCTCAGGGCGTTCCACCCCACGCCGCTCTGCTCGCCCAACCGCGCGTCCATCGTCACCGGCCAGTACGCGAGCCGCCACGGCATTATCGACAACGTGGCGCGCGACGCGGCCAGCCACCGGCTGCCCAACTACCACCTCGAGCTACAGCGCCTGGGTTACGAGACGGCGCACGTGGGCAAGTGGCACATGGGCAACGACGGCTCGCCGCGCGCCGGCTACGACCGCTGGGTGAGCTTCGACGGGCACGGCCAGCTCTTCGACCCGGAGCTCAACCTGGACGGTCACCGCCGCGCCACTCCGGGCTACGTCACCGATCTGCTGAACGCGGAGGCGACGGCGTTCGTCGAGCGAACCCGTGCCAAGCCCTGGAGCCTCTTTCTGGCCCACAAAGCGGTTCACCCGGACGCCTACCAGGCTGCCGACGGCACCCTGGACCTCACTCGCCACGGCGGCTACAAGCCGGCCGAGCGTCACCGCGACCTCTACCGGGGCTGCGTCTTTCCCCCGCGTCCGAACGTGCTCCCCCCAGAGGATGTCGTGCGGGCGAAGCCGGCCTGGGCGGAGGCCTTTCGTCTCAAGGCGACGGAGCGCGGCCGGGCGGTGCTGGCCTCGATCCAGGCGGGCACCCAGGAAGAGATCCGCCTGCGCGCGGCCATGATGGCCTCCGTCGACGAGGGCGTGGGGATGCTGCTCGACGCGCTCGAGCGCACCGGGCAGCTGGATCGCACGTGCATCGTCTTCCTCGGCGACAACGGCTACTTTTTCGGCGAGCACGCGCTGGGGCCGGAGCGGCGCTTTGCCTACGAGGAGGGCATTCGCTCGCCCTTCCTCGTGCGCTACCCGCCGCTGGTGGCCGCGGGCAGCCGGCCGGAGGCGCTGGTGCTCACGATCGACATCGCCCCTACCATGGTCGCGCTGGCCGGCGGGACGCCGGGCCCCCAGATGCAGGGGCGCTCGCTCCTCCCGCTGCTCGGCGGCCAGCGCCCGCCCGACTGGCGGACCTCGTTCCTCGTCGAGTACTGGAGCGAGAACGCCATGCCCTGGCTGGTGGGGATGACCTACAAGGCTGTGCGCACCGAGCGGGCCAAGCTGATCCACTGGGTCAACCGCGACGGGGTGGACGAGCTCTACGACCTCGCTGCCGATCCCTACGAGCTGCGCAATCTGATCGACGACCCGGCCCGCGCCAGGGAGCGGCAGGAGCTGCGGCGCGAGCTTGCCCGACTGGTGGCCGAGGCCGTCGGGCTCTGATCCGTCAGCCGCGGGGCAGGCCGAGCTCCTCGGCGCCGATCTCCCCACGCCCTCGCAGCATGGCGGCGCGCTCGATGACACGGTCTTCCGATGGCCAGGAGAGAAGCACCTTCTCGATCCGGGCCAACTGTTCCAGCATGATCGCCAGTATGTCTTGAGAAGATCCTTCATCTGCTGACTCCAGGCCCGTCACCTCGAGCCCGTCCTCGTCGACCTCGCGAAGGCGCGCCCTCCCGCGCAGGACGTTCAGCGCACGATTCCGGATGGCCGTGCAGACGTACGCGTCAATCTCGGCATTGCTGCCTCCGCGATCTCGCCGCGCCGCACGACCGTGACGAGGCTCTTCAGCGTTTCGGCCACAGCGTCCTCACCATCGGCGCGGCTCAGCCTATCGACACTGCCAAGGACCGCCCGGCCACGAGTCTTGACCCACTCGGCGAACCGCTCCCAGGCGGGTGTGTCCCCGGCGCGACAACGCTCGAGCAGGGCGTGCAGCTCTCCGGGCATCACGCAAGCATTCCCCTGTATTCCAGACACCACAACGCTGCCAGACTTCCCGGTGGTCATGCCCAATGTACTGTCGCCGCCTGCGGGGTCTGAATCGACAGACACGCAAAGGAGGCAAACATGGCGACGATGGAAGAGCGGATCGCCCGGACCGCGGACGACCTCGCGGCGGCCATCCACGGTCAGAGCGAGGCGATCAGACCCTCAAGCTCGGGGTACTCCTGCCGCGCCTCGGCGAGATCCTCCTTGAGCAGCCTGAGCGCTTCGGGGACGTGCTTGAGGAAATACTTCTTCCCCTTCACCTCGGAAAGAAAGCCATACGCGCCCAGGGCCTGCATGTGCCGCTGGAGGCGACAGGCCACGAGACTCTCCAGGAAGGTCTTTTCATCGAACGTCGGGCGCCGCTGGGCGTTCATCTCGTCCAGATAGTAGGTGAGCAATCGCTCGCGCACCTGGTCGTCGAGGCGATAGTAGGGATCCCACAGAATCGAAGCGATGTCATAGGCGGGCGGCGCCATGCGGGCGCCCTGATAGTCGATGATGCGGGGCACCCCGGCGTGGATCATGATGTTCTGGCACTGGAAGTCGCGATGGATGATGCCTTTGGCATAGGCGTCGACTCGTTGCGCGAGACGGTGAAGCCCCGCGTCGACGCCGGGGCGGTTCGCGATCTCGAGCTTGCGCAGGCCGGCGACGAAGCGGTCGAGGAAATAGGTCGTCTCCCACCTGAAATAGTCGTAGTCGAAGATCCGGGCCTGCAGGAGCGGGCACTCGTGAACGTGGTCGGCAGCCGTTGTGTGGAGCGTCACGAGGCTCCCAAGGACGGAGCGGTAGACGCTCTCGATGCTTCCTTCGTCGTGGGGAAGCTTGAGATACGCATAGAGTGACGTATCGCCCAGGTCTTCGAACAGGGCACGTTTGTTCGTGTTGTCCGCCGCGAAGAGCGCAGGCACCGGAACGGTGTAACGAGCAAAGAAACCGGTGTACGCGAGATGCCGGTCGAAGTCCGGATCTTCCCGGGCGCATTCCATCAGTACCGCCGTCCGGCCGTCGTGCTGGACGCGGAAGTAGCGTCGGTCCGAGCCTCCGAGCCCGATGAGAATCGCATCCGACCAGAGCGGGGAGCTTGGAGCAGGCGTCACCCTGCGTTCATTCGCGGCGTGAACCCCGAAACGCCGCGCAAAGAGCGGATCGCTCAGCGGGATCCGCTTCTTCTCCGCGGCGTGGACCGACGGCTGCATGTCGGATTCGGAGAGGGAAATCATGTAGTCGGGCCCAATGATCCTGTTCTCATGGCTGCCCGAGGCGATGGCTCCCGGCAGGAGAATGCAGTTTCGGAGTCGCGATCCGTCTCGGACCTCGCTGCGGGATTCCAGGACGACATAGCCATCGATCTCCAGCCGTCCGCAGCGCGAGGCCGGAGAAAGGTAGACCGTCTCACCGCGGTCTCCGAGCGCATCCAGGACGCCTCTCGCATAGGTCGTGGGATCTCCCACGTCGTTCCAGTAAGCTCCCGTGACGTCCATCGCGCGGACCTTGCGTCCGGCCTTGGAGGCGGCGACCCAGGCGACGGTGGCGTGGGAGACCCCCGCGGGCAGAAACGAGAGGATCTCCGGCGAGTAGGCGGCGATGCCGGTATAGGCGACCTTGTCGGCGACGTGCGACGGGTCGGGCCTCGAAGCGCCGGGGTTCTCGACGTCCAACACCTGTCCGTGCTCGTCGATGACGACGTTGCTCAAATGCGGCAGCCGATGGCACACGAGGGTCGCGACGTTGCCCGAGGCGAGGTGCTCATCGATGAGGCGCGAGAAATCGATGTCTAGCAGGATATCCGAGTTGTGGACGACGAAGGGCCGTCTGGAGAGAAGGGACGCTGCGTTCTTGAGCGCGCCGCCGGTGCCGAGGATCGGATCCTCGGGAAAGAAGACGATTCGGTCCCGCCAGGGCGACGCCGCGGCCCAGGCGCGCAGCAGATCGGCCTTCCAGTGCAGGTTGATGCCGATCTCGCCGTCGCAGATCGCGGTGAGCTTGCTCAGGATGCCCTCGATGATCGGCGTACCGAGGATCGGTAGGAGCGGCTTGGGCAGGTGATTCGTGACCGGTCTCAACCGTTCGCCGAAGCCGGCGGCGGGGAGGAAGATATCGAGCGGATACGGCCCCATCTCTACGAGCTTATCGCTCGCAGCGGCTCGGAACACAGGAAACAGTGAGGGGGGTCGGCACTACTTTGTGGTTCCCTTCGCGCGGCCGAGAACGGCCTCGCTACTCGATGCAGCTCAGGCTGTTGAAGCCGTAGTGGTCGTCGTAGCGCCAGGGCGGCGGCAGCGGACCCGCCGTGGCGAGCGCGGCGTCCGCGCCGCCGTGAAGCCCGACGGTCGAGCCGCGGCGCACGGTCTTCGTGGGCAGGCCGATCACGCGCGCGACGGCGGGCGCCTCGGGCACGGCCAGCGTGACGTTCTTGAAGAAGCTGGTGCTCACGATGGCGTCGGCCTCGGGCAGGGGCTCGAGCATGGTGGGCGCGCCATCCGTCGCATCGTCCTCGCTGGTGAGGAAGACGGTCTTGATGCCGAGCCGCTCGCAGGCCTGAATACTACGCACCACTTCGATGAACTCGTTGCCCCCCGCATCCCACGTCACCACCGCGCCCTGCGCCCCGAGCTGCTGGGCGAGCTTGGCCGTCTGGTTGGCCATGAGCTGCTTCTCGGTCTGCGTGGTCCACTCCGTGCGGAGCGAGATCACGCCGAGGAAGTTCCAGTCGCGGCCGTGGCGGCGATAGAGGTCTGACAAGAGCGGGTTATTGGCCACGGTCC
>QHSV01000090.1 GCA_003221655.1 Candidatus Rokuibacteriota bacterium | reverse complement strand
CGTCGGCCGCGACGCCGCGGATACCGCGGGACCAAGCCCTCGAGGCTCCCCAGCTGCGATCGCGCGCGCCAGCGCCGAATCGTCCTCACGCTCACGCCGAATCGCCGGCCCGCCGCCGTCGGCCCATGGAGCCTCGCGAAGTGCAGCACCATCAGCCGCTGCCTGACCCGCCACCGGTACGGCAGTCGGACCTTCACTTCAGTAGATACTTCAGGATCCTGGGGGAGGGCGCCCAGCTCGTTCACATGGGTAGTGATTCTGGGACGCCTCGAACTCCTTTCGTGAGTGATCGTCGTTTCGCGGCCTTCCATTCCACAACGCGGGCGGGGGATTTCTGAACGCGACTGAGATTAAGTGACCCTGATGCAAGTTCCGGCTGCACTGATTCATTGCGCGGCCCGCAAGCACCTGCAGGGAACAGGCCGGTTGAGTTCCACTTCGAGATCCGCCTGTACGCTGGGACCTTGGACCGCGGCCTGCGTAGACCGAAGCCGGTGCCTGCCAGGTGCCCGGTTAGACCCAGAGCACTTGGCGGCGCAGCTCGCGGTCGGCGCGCAGGGGGGCCGCCGGGCCCTCGTGCGTGATGCGGCCGCGGTCCAGCACGCTGACCCGGTCGGCCAGCGCCAGGACGAGGTCGAGGTCGTGCTCGACGATCAGGATGGGCACCTCCAGGCGCAGGCGGTCGAGGGCGCGGAAGATCGTCTCGCTCACCGCCGGGGCCAGGCCCTCGAAGGGCTCATCCAGGAGCAGCAGCTGGAGGTTGCCCGACAGGGCGCGCGCGATGGCCACCATCTGCTGCTCGCCACCCGAGAGGGTCTCGGCGCGGCTCCCGAGCCGCTCCCGGATGCGGGGGAAGAACTCGAAGATGCGCTCTGGCTCCCAGCGGACGCCCTCGCCGCCCTGCCGCCGGAGCCGGCCGAGCTCGAGGTTCTCGGCCACCGTGAGGGTCGGGATGAGCCGGCGCCCCTGGGGCACGAAGCCCACGCCCAGGCGCGCGATCGCCTCGGGGGACTGGCCGGCGATCTCGCGCCCGGCGAACTCGATGCGGCCTCGGGCCGGCGGGGCCAGGCCCATCACGCTCTTGAGGGTCGAGGACTTGCCGGCGCCGTTGCGCCCAAGCAAGGCCACCACCTCGCCCGATCTCAGCTCGAGCGACACCTCGTGGAGGATATGGCTCTTGCCATAGAAGGTGTCGATACCGGAGACGCGCAGCACCCGGGGCCCGGCCGGGCTGGATAGGGCGCGGCCGGCCTCGGCGAAGAGGAGGTCGCGGCCGTGGCCGAGATAGACCTCATGTACTTTGGGATGCTCGCGCACCTCGGCTGCCGGGCCGTCCACGACCACGCGCCCCTCGTTCATGACGGTGATGCGGTCGGCAAGGGTGAAGACGCGGTCGATGTCGTGTTCGACCATCAGCACCGCCATTCGCTCGCAGAGCCGGCGCAGCAGCGGCGTGATCCGCTCGCGCTCGGCGGCGGCGAGGCCGGCCAGGGGCTCATCGAGGAGCAGCACCCGTGGACAGGCCGCCAGCGGCAGCCCCAACTCGAGGAGCCGCTGGCCTCCGTAGGAGAGGCTCGAGGCGGGCACCTGCTCCAGGCCTTCGAGCCCCAGGAACCGCACCAGCGCGCGAGTTTCCTTGTTCACCCGGGTGAGGCCTGTCGAGGGGCGCCAGCAATTGAAGCGCCGCGGATCGCGCGCTTGAACGGCCAGGCGCAGGTTCTCGAACAGGGTGAGCGAGGGGAAGAGGTTGGTGATTTGGAAGGAGCGGGCGATGCCCTGGCCCACGACCCGCTCGGGGGAGAGCCCGTCGATCCGCCGACCGTCGAGGACGATCGAGCCGCCGTCGGGCGGGTACATGCCTGAGACGGCGTTGAAGAGCGTCGTCTTGCCCGCGCCGTTGGGCCCGATCAGGGCGTGCAGCCGCCGATCGGCCAGGGTGAGGTCTACCGAGTCCACCGCCGTGAAATCGCCGAAGCGCTTGGTCACCATGCGGCAGTCGAGGAGAGGCCCCGCTGCGGGCGCTGCACCACGCAAGAAGTCGGGCACTTCAGTCGCAGGCCGCGGCGTGAGGCGCGCGACCATGGCGGCCGCCTCCTCTGCCCGCCGACGGAAGGGGCGGAGCAGCCGCTCGCCGAGACCAATCAATCCCGAGGGCGAGAAGAGGATGAAGGCCATGAACATGAGCCCAAACCAGAACTGCCATGAAGCCGTATGTTCTGAGAGCAGCTCGCGGAACAGGATGAAGAAGGCGCTGCCCAGCGCGGGCCCGAGGAAATGCCCTATGCCGCCCACGATGGTCATCGCCACGATCTCGCCCGAGAAGGCCACGTGGACCTGGTCGGCCGACGCGAACACCTTGAGAAAGGTGAAGAGGCAGCCGCCCAAGCCCGTCACCGCCGCGGACAGCGTGAAGGCGATGAGCTTGTAGCGCTGCACGGGGTAGCCCAGGAAGCGCGCCCGGCGCTCGTTGTCGCGGATGGCCAGGAGTACCCGCCCCAAGGGGGAATGGACGACGCGCCAGAGCGCCCATGCGACCAAGAGCACGATGGCCGCGGTCAGATAGTAGAAGGCGAACTGGCTTTCGACCGGCAATCCGAGCAGCGACCGCCGCGAGATCCCGCGCAGCCCATTCTCCCCGCCGGTGAGTGCCGTCCACCGGAAGGCCACCGAGAAGATCAGGGCCGTGAAGGCGAGCGTGAGCAGGGAGAAGTAGACGCCGCGCCGGCGCAGGGCCAGGAAGCCGACAATCAGGCCTATCGCCGCGGCGAAGAAGGTGCCCACGGCGATGGGCGCGAGCACGTGGCCGGGCAGGTAGTGGATTTGCACGAGCGCGGCGGCATAGGCAGCCAGCCCGAAGAAGGCGCCGTGGCCGAAGGAAAGGAGGCCCGTGTAGCCCAGGAGCAGGTTGAAGCCCAGGCCCACCAGGGCGAAGATCGCGATCTCGGTGGCCAGGCCCTCGGTCATGCCTATGGGGCGCATGGCCCAAGGCAGCAGGAGCAGCGCCGCAGCCAGGAGGACGAGTGGCTGATAGAGGCGCGCGGCCGCGCTCATTCGAAGCGCTCGAAGCGCTCGCCCATGAGCCCGCGGGGGCGCACGAGCAGGACCAGCACCATGAGTGCGTACATCGAGGCCTCGGCCGCCGGCGGGTAGAAAAGCACGGTGAGCCCGCGGACGACGCCGACGATCAACCCCGCCCAGACCACGCCCCAGAAGCTGCCGAGCCCCCCGATCACCACGATGACGAAGGCGGCGACCAGGATCTCCGTGCCCATGGCCGGGTGCACGCCGGCGAGCGGCGCCGACATCACGCCGGCCAGGCCGGCCAGTCCCACGCTGAGCGCGAAGATGGCGGTCAGGATGGGGCTCAGCGCGATGCCGAGCGCGCGCACCATCTCGGGGTCACGGGTGCCGGCGCGGACGACCAGCCCGAAAGAGGTCTTGTTTAGCAGGAGCCAGCAGCCGGTCACGGCTGCGGCCGACACTGCCAGCACCGCCATGCGGTAGCGGGAGTAGATGAAGTCGCCGAGGAAGACCTGGCCGCGCAGCGCCTCCGGGATGCCGAACGGCAGCCCCGTGGCGCCCCAGACGAGCCTCAGGCTCTGCTCGGCGGCCATCGCGAGCCCGAAGGTGAAGAGGAGCGCGAGCCCCGGGTCTTCTCGATAGAAGCGGCGGATGGCCAGGCGCTCGATGACCACGCCGATGAGCGCGACCCCGATCGGCGAGAGCGCCATGGCGCCGACGAAGCCCAGGCGCCGCTGGATTTCGTAGGCCAGATAGGCGCCCAGGGCGTAGAAGGCGCCGTGGGCCAGGTTGACGACGCCGCCCAGGCTGAAGATGAGCGAGAGCCCGAGCGCGAGGACGATGTAGTACGCGCCCACGAGCAGGCCATTGGCCATGTGCTCGAGGATGACGAAGGCGGACAGGGGGAGAATTGGGTGAGGGGCGGTGGTTACGCCATCGTGCAGGGGTTTTCCTGCTTGGTTGGCTGAATCAGCTCGAGGGACTCACCCGAGGCCGGCACCGTCTGCACCAGCTCGAAGATGTCCCACTTGTCCTTGGCGTCCTTCTTGTCCTTGACCTTGACCACATACATTTCCTGAAGAAGCTGGTGATCCCAGTCGCGGAAGCTGCCCTTGCGGCCCTTGAGGATGTCGAAGGTTGCGCCCTTCTCGAAGTACGGGACCCACTTGGCGGCCTCGGTGCTCTTGGTCTCCGCCATGGCCTGGAGCAGGATCTTCACCGCGAGGTAATCGCCCCATGCCTGGTTGTCGGGCGGCTTACCGTGTTTGCCGCTGTAGCGCTTGGTGAAGGCCTGCGAGGCCGGGACCGTGAGCCCGTGATACCAGAGGCTCTGCCAGTGGCCCGACAGCGAATCGATCCCCGCCCCCCAGAACGGGACGGTATCCATGACGCCGCCCGCCAGGGGGATCGGTAGGCCGTATTCCTTGTACTGCTTGAGGAAGGTGGTCTGGTCGGCGCCGGCCAGGTTGATGTAGACGAAGTCCGGCTTGGCCTGGCGGATCTTGAGGATATAGGCGCTGTAGTCCGGCGTGTTCGTGGGGACCATGTCATTGGCCATCACGGTGCCGCCGTTCTCGGTGAGGAAGCGCGAGGAGACCCGAAAGAGGTCGTGGCCGAAGGCGTAGTCGGCCGTGAGCATGTACCACTTGGCGCCCTTGATGAGATTCTTGCTCTTCTGCCACGTGCCGATGGTCTTGGTGTACATCGTGTTGCAGCCCTCGACGTGGAACATGAAGCGGTTGCAGTTCTTGCCGCGGAGCTCGTCGGAGTTGGCGCCCGAGTTGATGTAGACGACCTTGTAGCGGTTGGCCTGCTCGGCGATAGCGAGCGCCGAGGCGGAGCTGATCTCGCCCACTAGGCAGAGGACCTTGTCGCGCTCCACGAGCTTTTGCACCTTGGTCACCGCCACGCCGGGGTTGACGCTGTCTTCCGCGATCAGCTCGACCTTCCTGCCCAGCACCCCGCCGGCCGTGTTGGTCTCGTCCACCGCCATCTGCGCGGCGTTGAGCCCGTACTCGCCCAACTGGCCGAGGAAGCCCGTGCGCGGCGTGATGTGCCCGACGCGGATGACGTCGGGTTGTGCGCGGACGATGGCGGGCATGCCCAGGGCGAGAGCTCCCACGGCGGCGGTCTTGAGCAGGGTCCGGCGGGTCAAGCGGGTCTGGTCATCGCGTGCGGAAGCCATGGGTGTCCTCCCTTTGCGGGGTCGCGGTTGTGGCAGGTTGCGGGACGGCGCCGCCCACCGGCGCGGGTAGTAAACCCCGATGCTCGGACGTTGTCCAGAGCCTCGCGCGGAAGGCTTGTAAGCCCGGGTCAGACGTTTCCCATCTCTAAACCGTTTTGCTAGTCCGTCGATGTCGCCTCAGACCCAAAAGAGACGCTCGACGAACCAGATGAAGCCCAGCAGCGCAACCGCGCCGGACGCCGTCTGTACCGCGCGCCGCTCCCAGCGCAAGCCCCGCATCCAGACCAGGATCGGCAGCAGCAGCGCGACCACCAGCGCCTGGCCGGCTTCGACGCCGAGGTTGAATCCGAGCAGGGCCAGCGCCAGATGGCGGGGTGGGAGATGGAGTGGGCTCAGGGCGGAGGCGAAGCCGAATCCGTGGACGAGGCCGAAGAGGAAGCTCACCACCCAGCGCTGGGAGGGGGCGTCGCGGAGGCAGACGTTCTCGAGGGCCACGTAGACGATGGATGCCGCGATGACGCACTCGACGAGCCGTTCGGGGACGGCGACGAGGCCGAAGACGGCCAGGGCGAGCGTGATGCTGTGGGCGACGGTGAAGGCCGTGATGATCTTGAAGAGCGAGAGGAGGCGCCCTCCCCGGAGCAGCAACGCGCCTAGAAAGAGGAGATGATCGTAGCCGGTCAGGATGTGCTCGACGCCGAGGCGGAAGAAGCTCCCCTCCTCGCGGGAGGGCTGGCGAGCGGCGAGAGAGACGCGCGCCTCCCGCGCCTCGGTAGCGAAGGCCAGCTCGCGGATCTCCCCGCCCGACTCGATCTTGGCGAGCGTGTGGTGATCGGAGCCGAGAACGTCGAACAGATCGTCGCGGATGGATAGCTCCCGAACGTCGGACGCGCAGGCGAAGTCCATGACGAGCGTCACGCGGTCGGCCTCGGCGCCCCCGACGTCGACAAAGCCCTGCGCCGGCTCGCACCGGCGGCCATGGTCGACGAGGGCGAGCTTGTCGCGGAGATGGCCGAGCAGCCGCTCGCGGCTGTCCGGGCGGCCGGCCCGCACGCGGGCCACGTCCTCGGCGACGGTGGGCGGGAGAGCGGACGCAGAGAGCGTGAGGCTGTAGCGGACCGTGTTCCCGTTCACCACGATCGACGCATAGCCGGTGCTGCCGCCGACGTGCGCAAGCGGCGCCGGTGGCACGACGCTCAGGCAGGTCACGACAAGGCCGACCGCTGCGATCCAGACCAGCAGAGTCGGGGGGCGCGCGTCCGCCGCCAGCTCGCCGCGTGACCTCAGGGCTGCACTCCCTCTGCCACCAGCTCCCACTCCCGGCCGACGAAGACGGGCAGGAGATAGAGCTCGTCGCGGCCGGCCACGCGGACGTACTGAAGGGCGTTCTGAGGGTTCCGG
>QHSV01000089.1 GCA_003221655.1 Candidatus Rokuibacteriota bacterium | reverse complement strand
GAGAAAACAGGCTCGGGAAGAACAGGTACCCCTCACGGTCGAACTGCTCGAGCTGTGCCGATGTGAGCTTCATGGCCTCCCCCTCTGCTCGCCCGACCCCGTCCCATCGCGCCTCGAGAACCCATAGTAGCAGGCGCGCTCGACCAGACGACTCACTGATCACGTGACGCGCCCGAGCGCCTTGGCGGTCTCGAGGTTGATGACCAGCTCTGGCTCGGCGTGTCGAGCACCAATCCGCCGAGGAACGAGCGCCGGCCGATCACTGCCGTGTCGGAACGTCTCGACCAGCGACCGGTCGTACGCATTCGACGGTGAACCAAAAGGCAGGAGACCTATTCGGGCCGGGCTGGTGGCCGGCTGCGCCTCGGCCGGGAACGGCGTGACGACGAGGCCAAGGAGCAGCGCGATCGACAACGCGGTGCGGACGATCGTCATGCTTTTGGCGCGCGGCGCGCGATGGCGGCGATGGCGTCTGCGAAGTTGACCTGGCTGTCATCCTGGGGCTCGTAGCCGATCTTCGTCCTGGCGCTGGCCAGGCTCCAGAAGCGGTGCGTGTTGCCGCTGATGCCGTAGACGATCAGGAAGGGCACGCCGTGCTCGTCTCGGATGTCCTCGGTCTCCACCATGCGGATGGCCTGCTGCACCTGGTCGCGCCGGGAGAGATACGCGCCGAGCGCCCGATGCATCACCTTGATGTCTCCTGGCTTCACGTGTTCGATGTCGTCGTCGCGCGGGCCCCCGATGCGCCACTGCACGACCTCGAGCTTCCGGCCGTCGACCTTCCCGGTGGCGAAGACGAAGCCGAGCAGCTCGTAGGCCGCCTTGGCCCATCCGTACCAGTTGTCGGAGCGCGGCGGCATCTCGGGGGTGACCATGTCGACCCGTCCGTCCCAGACCAGACGCTCGTAGTAGTCCGAGGCGTGGTTGGAGCTGGCCACGATCACGCGGCGGACCCCTTCCTCGAGCGCGACGCGATACACGTTGTACGCGAGGGCGACGTTCTGGTGCTCGGCCCAGAACTTGGCGTCGTTGTTCTCCTGCCAGGTCGTGGCATCCATCCCCGGGGCGCGCACGTAGCCCAGGTGGATCACCGCGTCCGCGCCGCGGAAGTGCTGGCGGTACTCGTTGCGGTCCGGCCGGGTCAGGTCGGCGACCACCAGGCCTGGCACCTTCTCGCCGCTCCGGGTGGTGGCGGTGACGTCAATCGGCACCAGATCCCACCGCTCCGAGAGTTCCTTGAACATCCGCTGGCCCACGTAGCCGGCGGCCCCCGTGATCACCACGCGTCTCTGCGCCATGGTTTGTCTCCTATTGGAGAGGGGGCCTCCCTGCGCCCGTTCCGCCCCCCTCTCGACGCCTGCGCACTCAGGCCAGCACTATGTATGTCCCGGCGAAACTCGTCAACGACATGTCACGCGGCCCCTCCCCCACCCTCTTTAGACTCCATCGATTCGAGAGCGAGAGCCGGAGTGCCTAGGGTCATCGCCGTCGAGAATGGGTTGAGACGAACCAACGGGGTCTGGGCGACAACATCGAAGAGGAGTGGGATCATGGCTCACGTGGCAGCGCGCGACAGGACGGCCTACCGACTGCAACGACCATGGCCGAGCGAGTCAGGGCGCTCGACATGATCCGGCACCGTGACGCGGCGAGCGGTGACCTACTGAGTGGCCTGCCGCACGCGGGCGGCCGCGCCGAGGCGCTCGCCGACGGCGCCACGATTCTCTGGGGATTCGCCGAGTCCGCGGCGGAGGAAATCGTCACGCGCGCCGCCGCGGCGGCTGGATTCGCCGGCTTCGAGCCCGATGCGTGCCTGATCAACCGCTACGAGCCCGGCGCGCGGCTCTCGATGCACCAGGACCGGAACGAGCGCGACTTCGGCGCGCCGATCGTCTCGGTCTCGCTCGGGCTGCCGGCGGTGTTTCTCTTCGGCGGCTCGCGCCGTCACGATCGGCCGCGTCGCGTGCGGCTGGAGAGCGGCGATGTTGTCGTGTGGGGTGGCCCGGCGCGGCTCACCTTCCACGGGATCGAGCCGCTCGCCGATGGACACCACCCGCTCACTGGCCATCACCGGATCAATCTGACGTTCCGCAAGGCCGGCTGACCGTGACGAGTAGACAGCGGCTTTTGAATCGACTCGACGAGGCGTGGGTGGCCTTCAAGGACTCGTACGCGGGCGTGTCGGACCCGCAGCTGACGGAGGGCGTCACGGGCGACTGGTCGGTGAAGGACATTCTCGCGCACGTGACCACGTGGGAGGAGGAGGCGCTGAAGTATCTGCCGCTCATCCTCGAGAATGGCCGCCCACCGCGGTACGTGAAGTACGGCGGCATCGACGCCTTCAACGCCGCGATGACGGAGGGTAAGCGCGGCCTGTCGGTTGCTGAAGTGCTCCGGCAGCTCGACGACACCCATCGTCGGCTCGTCGACTTCGTCCAGGATGTGCCGGAAAAGGAGTTCGTCGGCCAAACGCGCTTCCGTCGTCGCTTGCGGCTCGACACGTACCACCACTATTCCGGGCACGCCGAGACGATACGGACCTGGCGGGGGCGGCGGTCCGCCGAATGAGTGGGCCAAGGAGGACGAAGTGAAGATCGCAGGCGTCGAACCGTTTCACGTGGACTGGGGTGGCGGCCGGAGCCGCAGCGCCTGGGTGCGGATCTGGAGCGACGCCGGTGTCTACGGACTGGGCGAGGCGAGCCCGATGGTGCACGGCAACGCCTCGCTCGAGATCATCGCCGGCGCCTTAGCGCCGATGCTCCTGGGCGCCGACCCGCTCGAGGCGCGCGTGATCCAGGACCGGCTGTTCCATCAGCACATCAAGCTCGGGCCGGAAGGCGCCTACGCGGGAGCGCTTGCCGCCGTCGATATCGCCTTGTGGGATCTCCAGGGCAAGGTGCTCGGCCAGCCCGTGTGGAAGCTTCTCGGCGGGGCGTGGCGGCGCGAGCTCCCCTTCTACGCGTCGATCGGAGGCAACGGCCAGCGCAGCGTGGACGAGGTATGTCGCGTGGTCGAGAAGTGGCTCGAGCTCGGGCCCGCTCAGGTGAAGATCCGCTTCGACGCCGACAAGACGGCGCGCGACACGGATCTCACCGGCGATATCGCCAAGGCACGCGCCGTGCGCAAGCTCGTGGGCGACCACTTCCCGCTCGCCTTCGACTCCAACAACGGCTATTCCGTCCAGGGCGCGATCCGCGTCGGTCGGGCGCTCGAAGAGCTCGGCTACGTATGGTTCGAGGAGCCGGTGCAGCACTATCACATCGACAGCTTCACCAAGGTCGCGGCCGCCCTCGACATCGCGGTCTCCGCCGGCGAGCAAGAGTACACGCTCCAGGGCATCAAGCGCCTCATTGAAGCGGGCGTGGACATCGTTCAGCCCGACATCGTGAAGACCGGCGGCTTCACCGGCCTCGGCGACATGGCAGCGCTGGCCCGCGCGTACGGCGTCGACCTGGTCCCGCATCAGACGCAGCCCTCGATCGGCCACACCGCCAACCTTCACTTCGTGGCGGCGCTCACCCACTCCCACTACCCGGCCGAGTACAACGGGCCGTACCAGGTCCAGGACGCGGTGTTCAAGACGCCGGTACGACTGGCGCACGGAAAGTTCTCCCTTACCGACGCTCCGGGGCTCGGGCTCGAAGTCGACGAAGGCGAGCTGCGGAAACGCATGGTTCCATGGACGTCGTCGGCCGCGAGCTCCTGATCGGCCGATCACAGAGGCTTTCCGCTACGTGGAGCTCCACGGGGTGGACGTCAGCCGCAGGAAGCGGCTCGCATTCTCCCACATCAGCTTGCGCGTCGCCTCCTCGCCCAGCGCCTGACGCCAGGCGATCACTGTATCGGCGTGGTCCGGGAAAATCGTCTCCGGGTGCGGGTAGTCGGAGGCGAACATGAGGGCGTGGTCGCCCAGCAGGTCGATCGCCGCCTTCGTCAGCGCCACCCCTTCGGAGAAATCGATGCTGACGAAGACGCGCCCCATCTGCGCGTACTCGAGCGGGGTGTGTTTGAGCGTGGGCGACACCGAGCCTCGGACGTAGTCGATCTGTCGGGTCAAGCGCACGAGCCAGTGGGGCAGCCAGCCGTGGCCGCTCTCCAGCGAGCCGATCCGAAGACGTGGGTAGCGGTCCAGCATGCCTCCCATGAGCATGAAGGAGAGGAAGCGCTGACCGCCCCAGGTTTGGCCGGCGCAGCGACCCATCGCCGGATTGTCCCAGATGTCGCGATAGCCCGGAAAGTACGGCGTCTCGACCGTGAAGGCGTGGTACATGATCGGCAGATCGGCTTCGTCGGCGGCCGCCCAGATGGGCTCGAGATCGGGGTCGTCGATTGGCAGCCCCTCTGGTAGCAGGGGCCAGACCGCCGCGACCCAGTCCTCCCGGGCGTGCTCTTTGATCACCTGGGCGCTCCAGACCGGATCGGTCGCGAGCGCCAGGATCATGCTCTTCAGGCGGCGCGAGTCCGCCGCGCAGTAGTCCGCCATGTAGCGGTGATAGGCGCGATACAGGCCTTGCGCCAGATGCGGCGCCAGCGCGGGCGCACCGTAAGCCCACGGCCCCGGAATGATGAAGTCGATGTCGCGGCCTTCGAGGTCCATATCCCGCAGCCGGCCCCGGGCGTTGTCCTCCGCGACGCGCGAAGTGATGGGCTGCCGCGTGACCATCTGCGTGCGTCCGGACAGGAAGCCGCGATCACCGTCGGCTTGCGCCGCCGGAGCCGATTTTTGGCCGGCCACCCGCTGCAGGCGAACGGGTCTGACCGACAGGATCGTGGATGAGCCCACGTCTTCGGCGTCGCCCCGGCCGGCAACCGTCTTGACCGTCCGCCGGTACGGCTGGAGGTCGTCGATCCGCGCCTTCAGATCCTCGTCAGCGTAGCGCAGCAGCACGTCCAGCGACGGATTCACGTGAGTGTCCGAATCGATCACTCGAAAACCCTGTCTCATCGTACCCTCCGCGGGTCTGACAATATCACGGTGCGGACTGCGCCGCGCCGCAGGCGCACATTCTGCTAGGATCGCGGCTGGTGCTCGGTCACCGCTCCTTCGTCCTCCTGTTGTGCTCGCGGGTCCTCGCCAACATGGGCTTCCACATGCTGGGCGTCGCGGTGGGCTGGCAGCTTTACGCGCTGACCGGCAGCGCCCTGGACCTCGGGCTGGTCGGCCTCGCACAGTTCGTGCCGATGGTTCTCCTGACGCTGATCGTCGGACAGGTCGCCGACCGTTATGATCGACGCCTCATCGCGGCGATCTGCCAGTTCACCGAGGCCGCGGCCGCCGGCACGCTCGTGGTGGGCACCCTCGCCGGCTGGCAAAGCAACACGAGCATCCTGGGCATCGTGTCGCTCGTCGGCGCCGCGCGGGCGTTCGAGAGTCCCGCCTCGACGGCTCTGCTGTCCGACGTGGTGCCCCGGCCGCTCATCGCGCGCGCCATGGCCTGGTTGGTCTCGGCGAATCAGACCGCGCAGATCGTCGGGCCGGCCCTGGGCGGATTCCTGTACACGCTCGGCCCGGAAGCAGCCTACCTGAGCGCCGCCGGACTGTTCGTCCTCGCCGGCGTATGCGCCGCCGTCATCCGGAGCCGGCGCGCGGCGCGCGCCACCGAGCCGCTGAACCTCGAGAACGTCTTCTCGGGAATCGCGTTCATCCGGAGTCGGCGTGTGCTGCTCGGCACGATGTCGCTCGATCTGTTCGCGGTGCTGCTCGGAGGCGCCACGGCGCTCTTGCCCATCTACGCCCGGGACATCCTGGGCACGGGCCCGCGCGGGCTCGGGGTCTTGCGCTCGGCGCCGGCCGTCGGCGCCCTGGCGACGTCGATGTTCCTCGCGTATCAACCCCTGCGGCGGAGGATCGGGCCGACGCTGTTCCGCGCCGTCATGGTCTTCGGCGCGGCCACCGTGGTGTTCGGCGTCTCCACCAACTTCGCGCTCTCGCTCGCCGCGCTCTGCGTCCTGGGCGCGTCGGATGTCGTCAGCGTGGTCATCCGAGCCTCGCTCGTCCAGATCCGAACACCTGACACGATGCGGGGCCGCGTGAGCGCGGTGCACTCACTGTTCACCGGTACCTCGAACCAGCTCGGCGGTTTCGAGTCGGGCCTGGCCGCCGCGCTCTTCGGGGCGGTACCGTCCGTGCTGCTCGGCGGGCTCGGAACGATCGCCGTGGCGGCGCTCTGGATGCTTCTCTTCCCCGAGCTACGCCGAATACACCAGTTCGAGGAGTGACGCGCGGTGGCCGAGGGCGGTGGGTCAGATTGACGGGCGCGGTGGGGGTCGAAGGGACCCGTTCCCCGCACGCGGCGACGGGAGTGGAGCGCCAGGGTGGAGCCCAGCCGCACCGGAGCAGCGGAAGCGTGCCGCGTGGTCCTCTCGACCCCCACCGCGCCCGTCAACCTGACCCACTGCCCTCGACCACCGCGCGTCGACATCGTCGATGGGGCGCGAGATAATCCGCGGAGTGAAAGCGTCGGTCTCGAGTCGCCCCCGGTGCCGCTGGGTCGCTCCGGCGCTGCTGCCGGTGATCAACCTCGCCCTGGCGCTGCTGCTCTCCGCGGTCGTGGTTGTCCTGATCGGCGAAAGCCCCACACGGGCCCTCTGGCTTCTCGCGAACGGCGCGGTCGGGAACGCCGAGGCGGTCGGCTACACGCTCTACTACGCGACCAACTTCGTCTTCACCGGTCTGGCCGTCGCCGTCGCCTTTCACGGTGGGCTGTTCAACATCGGCGCGGAGGGTCAGGCTTACATCGGCGGTCTCGGCGTCGCGTTGCTCTGTCTCGGGGCCGGAGGCTGGCCGACGGCGATGATCGTCGCGGCCGCGGTCGTGCTGGCGGCGGCCGGCGGCGCGGCCTGGGCGTTCGTGCCCGCCTGGCTCCAGGCCCGACGCGGCAGCCATGTCGTCATCACGACGATCATGTTCAACTTCATCGCCTCGGCGTTGATGACGCATCTGCTCGTCAACGTCCTGATCAAGCCGGGCCAGCAGTCGCCGGAGACGCGTGAGTTCGATCCGAACACCTGGCTGCCCCAGCTCCACGACGTGGCCCGATCGCTGGGCTGGGAGATCGGCCGCTCGCCGCTCAACCTCTCGGTGCTCGTCGCGCTGGCCGCCGGCGTCGGGGTGTGGATCTATCTTTGGCACACGCGCTGGGGCTACGAGCTGCGGGCCCTCGGCCACAACGAGACGGCCGCGGTGTACGGCGGCATTCTGCCGGCGCGGACGGTGATCGTGGCGATGTCGAGCTCGGGGGCGCTCGCCGGGCTGATGAGCCTCAACGAGGTCATGGGGGTCCAGCACCGCCTGCTCCTCAACTTTCCCGGCGGCGCGGGGTACGTCGGCATCGCGGTGGCGCTGATGGGACGCAATCATCCGCTGGGGATCGGGCTGGCGGCGGTCCTGTTCGGCGCTCTCTATCAAGGCGGGTCCGAGCTGTCCTTCGACATGCCGAACCTGACGCGCGACATGGTCGTGGTCATCCAGGGCCTGATCATTCTCGTCTGTGGCGCCCTCGAGCACGCGCTCCGCGGTCCTCTGGAGGCTGTCGTCCGATGAGCGAAACCGCGTTACTCATCGCGCTCCTCGCCGCGGCGACAGCGCGCGGAGCCGCGCCGCTCGTGCTGGCGGCGCTCGGCGGTCTCTTCGCCGAGCGCTCGGGCATCGTCGACATCGGACTCGAGGGCAAGATGCTGGCCGCGGCCTTCGGGGCGGCCGCGACGGCGGCGGTGACGGGCTCCGCCTGGGCCGGCCTCGGCGCCGGCGTCGCGGCGTCCGTCCTGGTGAGTCTGGTGCACGGCTTCGCCTGCATCACGCACAACGGAAACCAGGTCGTGTCGGGCATGGCGCTCAACATCACGCTCTCGGGGCTGACCGCGGCGCTGGGTTACGCGTGGTTCCACGAGGGCGGCCAGACCCCGCTTCTCGGGCCCGGCGCACGCTTCGCGCCCATCGAGCTTCCGGGGGCCGCCGCGCTCGCGGGAGTGCCGGGAGTGGGCACGGCCTACCGCGAGGTCGTGAGCGGCCACAACCTGCTCGTCTACTTCGCCGCCGCCATCGTTCCCGTGGCGGCCTGGATCGTGTACCGGACGCGTTTCGGTTTGCGCTTGCGCGCCGTGGGCGAGAGCCCCGATGCGGTCGACACCGCGGGCATCTCCGTCTCCGTCACGCGCTATCGCGCACTCGTCATGAGCGGCGTGCTGTGCGGCGTGTCCGGCGCGTACCTGTCGATCGCCCACCACGCGTCGTTCATCCGGGACATGTCGGCGGGCAAGGGGTATCTCGCCCTGGCCGCCCTCATCTTCGGGCAGTGGCGCCCGGTGCCGACGCTCGGCGCTTGCCTGCTCTTCGCTTTCGCCGACGCACTCCAGGCGCGCCTCCAGGGGACGCCGCTGCCCCTCCTCGGCGTCGTGCCGGTCCAGCTCATCCAGGCGATTCCGTACATCCTGACGGTGTGCCTGCTGGCGGGCTTCGTCGGCCGCGCGGTCGCTCCCCGCGCGATCGGCATCCCGTACCTGAAAGAACGATGAGCGGCGTCGAACCAGTGGGCGCGGCTGGGGGAGGAGCGGCGAGCGCTCCCCCCCAGCTCCAGGAAATGCTCGAGCGCGCGCGCGGGGCGCTGGCGAACGCCCACGCGCCCTACTCGCGCTTCAGGATCGGCGCATGCGTTCGAGCCGGGAGCGGCCGCCTCTACGCGGGGTGCAACGTGGAGAACGCGTCCTTCCCGGTCACCCAGTGCGCCGAGAACACCGCCATCGGCGCCATGGTCGCGGCGGGTGACCGGCAGATCGTCGAGGTCGTGATCGTGACCGAGGGCGCCGAGCCGTGTCCTCCCTGCGGCCGTTGCCGGCAGCAGCTGGCCGAGTTCGCCGGTCCGGACATGCGCATCTACCTCTGCGGGCCGGAGGGCGTGCGTGTCACGGCCACTCTGGGCGAGCTCCTCCCGATGGCCTTCGGACCCAGGACGCTGACCCGCCCGACGTGATGGACTGCGACATCTTTCTGGCGCCCGCCGCGGATTCCTGGAAGGTCGTGAAGCGCGCGGAGGAGCTGGGCTTCCGCCGTGCCTGGTTCTACGACACGCAGCTGCTCAACGCGGAGGTATTCGTCTCGATGGCGGCCGCGGCCATACAGACGTCGAAGATCCGTCTCGGCACCGGCGTGCTGATCCCATCGAATCGCATCGCGCCCGTGGCCGCGAGCGGGCTGGCCAGCCTGAACGCGCTCGCGCCCGGCCGGATCGACTTCGGCATCTCCACCGGCTTCACGGCCCGCCGCACGATGGGGCTGCGCCCTGTGAGGCTCGGGGACATGGAGGAATACGTCCGCGTCGTGTGTGGCCTGCTCGCGGGCGAGACGCTGGAGTGGACGTTCGAGGACAAGCGCCGGAAGATCCGATTCCTCAACCCCGAGATCGGGGCCGTCAACATCAAGGACCCGATTCCGGTGCACGTCTCCGCGCTGGGACCGCGCGCCCGACGGCTCACGGCGAAGCTTGGTGCGGGGTGGATCCACGCCACGGCCAATGTGGCCCACGCTCAGGCCGCGATCGCCGACATGCAGGCCGCCTGGCGCGACGCGGGCCGGGATCAGGCCCGGCTGCATGCGACGGCGGCCATTGCCGGCTGCGTCCTCGGGGACAACGAAGCCAGTGACAGCCCTCGGGCGAGGGCCCACGCAGGTCCGACCGCCACCATCGCGCTGCACAGCCTGGTCGAGCGCGAAGAGTTCGGCGACCTGGGACGTCCGATTCCACCGCAGCTCGCGCCGCTGATCGAGCAATATCGCCGGATCTATCACGAGTACGAGCCCGCGGATGCTCGCTATCTGAGCAACCATCGCGGGCACCTGATGTTCCTGCGACCGGAAGAGCAAGCGATCTGCACCGCGGAGCTCATTCGCGCGACCACCTTCACCGGACCCAAGGCCGAGCTGCGAGAACAGCTCCGCGAGCTGGCTCGGGCCGGATTCGACCACGTCGGCCTCACCGTGCGCTACGGATATCCCGAGATGCTGGAGGAATGGGCCGACGTGTTCGAGGGGGTGTGACGATCCGCACGACCGCGGCGGAGCTGATTCGCGAAAAACGCGACGGCGCGACTCTGCGCGAGGAAGAGATCGCGCGACTGGTGGCGGGGATCGTCGACGGCTCGGTGAGCGACGGCCAGGTTGCCGCCTTCGCGATGGCGGTGTACTTCCGCGGCATGACGCGAGAGGAGTGCGCGTCGCTCACGCGAGCCATGTCGCGCTCGGGCGCCGTCCTCGACTGGCCCGACCTCGGCGGCCCGATTCTCGACAAGCACTCGACCGGTGGCGTCGGCGACAAGGTCAGCCTCATCCTGGCTCCGGTGGTGGCGGCCTGCGGCGGCTTTGTGCCGATGATCTCGGGCCGCAGCCTCGGGCACACGGGCGGCACGCTGGACAAGCTCGGCAGCATTCCCGGCTACGACACGACTCCCGACGTGGGTCGCTTCCAGGTTGCCGTGCGCGCGGCCGGCTGCGCCATCGTCGGCCAGACCGCGGCTCTGGTCCCCGCGGACCGACGGCTCTACGCGATCCGCGACGTCACGGCGACCGTCGACTCCATTCCGCTGATCACCGCGTCGATCCTGTCGAAGAAGCTGGCGGCCGGACTCGACGCGCTCGTCATGGACATCAAGGTCGGCTCCGGCGCCTTCGCCCCGTCGCTCGAGACCGCCACCGTGCTCGCCGAGAGTCTCCTGGCGGTCGCCGAGGACGCCGGGCTTCGGGCGGGTGCGCTGCTGACCGATATGGCCCAGGTCCTCGGCCACCACGTGGGCAACGCGCTCGAGGTCCGCGAGGCAATCGATTTCCTCACGGGCAAGAAGCGAGAAAGCCGGCTCCACGCGGTGACGGTCGCTCTGGCGAGCGACCTGCTGGTTCTCGGAGGACTGGCGCGCGACGACGTCGAAGGCTCCGCCGCCGTGGAGAAAGCCCTGGGGTCCGGAGCCGCGGCCGAACGCTTCACGCGCATGGTCACCGCGCTCGGCGGCCCGCCCGATCTCGTCGAGCGCCCGGAGCGACACCTCGCGCGGGCGCCGGTCGAGCTGGCTGTCGTTCCCGACGTCGCTGGGGTCGTTACCCGTGTGCGGCGACGACGCTCCGGCGGGCCGTGACGGTGGGGGAGGCGCCGGATGCCGCGGCTCGGTCGCCCGTGCTCCGACGGCTCCGACCGCTACGGTGACGTGGGCGACGAGCGGGAGCCTGAGTTATCCCTCAGAACAACGCCCCGTGCCGCCTGGTCCGCCGCCATCGTCTTCAGCGAGTCCTGCTCCACCGTGAGCACGTGCTTTGCGATCGCCCGATAGGTCCACTGCCCCGGTCCGGTTTCCGTGTTGAACTGCTCGTCGGTCAGCCCGATGAGCGAGCCGATGAAGCGCGCCCGTTCGACGAGCCACTCCGCTACGAGCCGCTCCATCGGTGAGGCGGTGATCCGAGACTCGTAGCGTCCCTCGAGCACCTGTCCCGTGTGGATCTTCTCGTGGTCGATGTCATTGGTGATGAGCGTCCAGACGTCCTTGCCCTGCGCGCACCCGTGAGAGGACGGGACGGAGAGCTCGCGGTCCGACGCCTCCAGGAGCGCGGCCATGGTGACCATCGTTTGTTCGATCAGCTCGCGGATCGCTCCACGCACCGTCGCTGCCATGTGTCTCTCCTGTCTAGCTGGCGCCTACTTGAGGTGCCGGCCGAAGAACGCGGCGACCTCGCGAATGCTGTCGGCCCAGGCCACGGGGTCGCCGCCCGTCGTGGCGCCGCGCCCGGTCGGGGAACTGGCGTTGATACGCGCCTCGACGTAGCGCACGGGGTTGTGGCTGTCGAACGAGTGGTGGGCGCCTGGATAGATCTTGATCGTCACCGGAGACCCGGCCCGCTGCGCCACCTCGGTCAGCTTTCGGCACGGTTCCGCCGGGGTCCAGTCGTCCATTTCCCCGATGAGGATCAGCAAGGGTGCGACCGGGCGATACACCCCCGAAGCGTCGCCGCGCAACGCACCCTGTCGCGTCGTACATCGTGGATAGAGCGCCACGGCGGCGGCGAACCCCGCCCGCTTGTCCCGCGCCAGCGGCTCGCCGTCGCGCTCCGGCGCGATCATCGAGGCCAGTGTCGTCGTCCCGCCGTGCGAGCCGCCCATGAGACCCACGCGTGATCCGTCGACGTAGGGCAGCGTCCGGAGATGGGCGAGCGCCGCGTAGGCGTCGTGGGCACGGCGCTCGGGGCTGACGTCGATCCCGCGGGTCGACGGGACGGTGCACACACCGTCGGCGAAGCCGCGCGTCGTGAAGCTGTTAGGGATGAGCAGGACGTAGCCCCGCCCCAGGCGCTCCCGAGCCCAGCGTTCAGGCGCGCCGCTCGAGCGCGGGCCGAGACCGCTGCAGTCGTGCACGATCACGACGGCGGGGAACGGCCCCGGGCCGTCCGGCTTCGACAGTGTGATCGGGATCTGCCCCGAGACTCCGCTGGGCGCGGTCGTCGTGATCGACGGAGGGAAGATCGTTC
>QHSV01000088.1 GCA_003221655.1 Candidatus Rokuibacteriota bacterium | reverse complement strand
GGTGTCAAACAGTTGCGGTCAGATCACGTATCAACGACAGCGGCAGACGGACCCCAGCGGCGAGGCGAAGTGGATCTACACCGTCTGGAGGATCTCGGCCGTTGCCATCTCGGGAGTCAGGACTTCCCGCCAATCGGCGTCGCGCGGCAGCACGCCTTCCGATGCTCGGAGCGGATAGTAGGTCGGGTTGATGCCACGCGGCGTGCCGCCCTCCTGAACCGTCTTGATGGCCCCGAGGAGCAGGCGGCGGGCCTGGATAATGGCCTTGTCGGCTGGCCCGAGGTGCTCTTTGCTGCGATCGACGACGCGCCCCATGCTTTCCTGGATTCCCCGGTCCTGGGTGTTGATCCCGTCGATCCCGGTGAACGATTCCGTCTTCTGCACCCGCCGGTCCAGCAGGTAGTTGTTCTGTCGATTGGCCTTCGAGCGAAAGGTCGTCTGGTCCACGTGGTCCGGGCCGTTCCCCGAACGACGCTCGGCGCGATCGTCGTCGTTGAGCGGCTCCTCGGTGGTGCTGTGATGCCAGTTGTAGACCATCGTGTTCCCGTCATCCATCGGCACCCAGATGTGGCCGGCCACCGCCGGGAAGCCATTGCTCGTCTGGTACGGTCGGATCTGATGGAACGGCATGACGAAGTGGTAGGTGCGGATGTGCATGTCGGCCTTGTCGAGCGGCCGGATGCCGGCGTACTGGTAGCCCCAGTCCGTCAGGTCGACGACGAGCGCGGGCGCTTTCCCACGAACGAACGGGTTCGCGGGGCTGATGCCCGCCCGCTTGGAGTTGGTCGTGATGAGCCGGTGCAGGATGGGGGCATGCGAGGTGTCGATGCCGCCTTCCAGCGCCTGTAGCCAGTTGCACTCCTCGATCACCTTCGACACATGCCGGTGCGTTACCGGCGACTGCGTCCAGGCGAACTTGGGCAGAGGCGGCTCGAGCTCCGGCGGTCCCATGTAGCCCCAGAGGAGGCCGCCCAGCTCGACCGTGGGGTAGGACTGCTGGCGGATCTTGTTCTTGAAGGTGAGCTCTTCCGGCTCGTTCATCATGTCCACACAGCGGCCGCTGACGTCGAACTTCCAGCCGTGGTAGACACACCGCAGCCCACACTCCTCGTTGCGGCCGAAGAACAGCGAGGCGCGCCGATGCGGGCAGAGCTCGTCGAGGAGTCCGACGCGGCCCTGCGTGTCGCGAAAGGCCACCAGGTCTTCACCCAGGAGCTTGACACGCACGGGCGGACAATCGGGTTCCGGCAGCTCCGACGCGAGCAGGGCCGGGACCCAGTATCGGCGTATGGTGTTGCCCATCGGCGTACCGGCACCAATGCGTGTGATGAGTTCGTTTTCCTCGTGTGTCAGCATGAGTCGTCCCTCCAACGCTGAACCCTTCGCTGCACGGCGCCCACCCGAGCTCCGGCCGATTATACTGCGGACGGTCGTACTGCGGCGCGGTGCCTTGCGTCCCGCTTGACCGCCTCTGATTCCGGCCGAGGCGAGCCTGTAGACTATGATCCTGCTATGACCGAGCCCGCCGATGTCCCCGTATCGCTCGTGCGCCTGAAGACTCGCGATGGCGTCTGGCTCGACGGCCTCGTCGCCGAGCCGAGGCGGCGCCGGCGCACGGCGCTCGTCTGGGTGCACGGTCTCGGGTCGGTGTTCTCCTCGGCGCAGCCGTTGATCCGCGAGATGTCGACGCGGCTCAACGCCGCCGGCATCGGGTACTTCAAGTTCAACAACCGCGGCCACGATGTCGTCGCCCGCCGGGGCAAGCATCTCACCGGCGCGGCCTTCGAGCGCTTCGGGCAGAGCGTCGAGGACATCCGGGCGATGGTCACGTTTGCCCGCAAGCGTGGATACCGACGCGTCATCCTTGCCGGGCATTCCACCGGCGCCAACAAGGTGCTCTACTACGGGGCCCGCGCCCGTGACCGTCGCATCAGCGGGCTCATCCTGCTCGGTCCGGTCTCCGACGTGGCGGCCGAGGCCAAGCGTCTCGGCCGGCGCGAGCTTCGCCGTCGCGTGGCCGCGGTCGAGCGGATCGCCCGGCGAGATCCCCAGGCGCTCGTGCCGCGGGCCTGGGGCTTCTGGAGCGCCCGGCGCTACCTCAGCCTGTACCGGCCCGGTGGAGACGAGGACGTGTTCCCCTACTATCGACCGGGCGCCCGGTGGACGGCGCTCCGGTCGGTGCGATTGCCGATTGCGGCGATCGTCGGGAGTCGGGACGAGTTTCTCGACCGCCGGGCGCAGGAGGTGATCGACGCCTTCGAGCGTAACGCGTCGGGCGCCCGCTCGTTCACCGGCATCGTCGTCTCGGGCGCTCGCCACGGCTTCCAGAACCGCGAGCGCGAGCTGGCGAATCTCATCGTCCGCTGGGCCCACTCATCACGCCGCGACGAGTGAACGCGGAGAGAGCGATCAGACGGTCGTCGGCTGGAACTCCAGTGTGTTGCCGTCGGGGTCGTTACACAGCATCTGGATGCGCCCGCCCGGCTGGGTGTTCTCGATGTACTTGATCCCCTCGCGCTCCAGCGTGGCCTTCATCGCGTCGTAGTCGGCCACCTCGAAGCAGGTGTGACGGGCGCGAGGGCTGACCGGCGCGCCCGGCCCCGGCGGCACCAGCTCCGACTGGATGATGTGGATCTGCGGAAAGATGCCCGGTGTGCCGAGCCAGTAGCCACCGGCCGAGAGCGCCGGGCGCGGCAGCACCTGGAATCCCAGCACGCGGCTGTAGAAATCCTTCGACCGCTCCGCGTCCGCGGTCACGATGCCCTCGTGCTGCACGCGGACCACGTGCGTCCCGGTCACCGGTCGAATCCTCTCCTGCGACGACGTCCCCAGCGCCATGGTTGCCTCCTGCGCGCCACGTGCACGCGTCAGCGATTATACTCGGGGACGGCCGCGTCGCCGTCAGGGACGCAACGAAGGGAGAGGGCCCGCCATGACGACACGATCGAAGAATCACGACTGGCTCGCGTTGACGGTCGAAGACCCGCTGGACCCCGACCTGCCCATCTGCGACCCGCACCATCACCTCTGGGACCTGCAGACCGGCCGCGTCGCTTCGCGATACCTGCTCGATGAGATCGTGGCCGACGTCGGCGCCGGCCACAACGTCGTGTCCACGGTGTTCATCGAATGCGGGGCGATGTTCAAGAAGGACGGTCCGGAGGCCCTGCGACCCGTCGGCGAGACCGAGTTCGTGAACGGGGTCGCGGCGATGAGCGCGTCCGGCCTCTACGGCAAGACGCGCATCGCCGCCGGGATCATCGGCACGGCCAATCTACGTCTCGGCGATGCCGTGGCCGCCGTGCTCGACGCGCAGATGGCCGCGGGCGGCGGCCGGTTCCGCGGCATTCGATTGGGAGCGGCCTGGGACCCGAACGAGTCCGTGCCCAGTCACCGCACCAAGCCCGGGGCCGGCCTGTTGCTACGCGACGACTTCCGGGCGGGGTTCGCCCATCTGGCGCCGCGGAAGCTGACGTTCGAGGCGTGGCTATACCACCACCAGATCCCGGACGTCACCTCGCTGGCGCACGCGTTTCCCGGTACCACGATCATCCTCAACCATTTCGGCGGGCCGATCGGCATCGGCCCCTACGCCGGCCGAGCCAAGGACATCTTCGCGGAGTGGCGGAAGTCCATCAGCGAGCTCGCCACCTGTCCGAACGTCGTCGCCAAGCTCGGCGGGATCAACATGGAGATCAACGGCTTCGGATGGCACGAGCGGCCGCGCCCGCCGGGAAGCCAGGAGCTCGCCGACGCCACTCGGCACTACTACGACTTCACCATCGAGAAGTTCGGCGTCGATCGGTGCATGTTCGAGTCGAACTTCCCGGTGGACAAAGCGAGCTGCAGCTACACGGTGCTGTGGAACTCGTTCAAGCGCCTGACGTCAGGCTTTTCGGCGGCGGAGAAGGCCGAGCTGTTCCACGATACCGCGGCGCGCGTCTATCGTCTGTAGGCTGCGCCACGGCCGGGAGCGAATCAGCGCCTATTGCGGTGCGGGCGGCGCGACCGAGACGCCCTGAACGGCGTTTCTCGCGATCGCCTCGGTCACCAGGCCCGAGGCCTTCACCTCTTCGACGAACGCGCGTAGGAACTTCGCGCCGGCATCACGCGCTTTCGGGGTGCCGATCGCCTGCTGAACCGCGGTGAACTGACCGTCGAGCACCCGGGCGCCCGGAAGCTTCTTGACGTCGGTGAGGAGCGCCGGTCTGAGCCCGGCCAGCGCTTCGAGCTTCTCGGCGACGAACACCTCGAGCGCGGGGCCTTTGGTGAGCACCAGACGTGCGTGCTTCACGTTGCGGCTAAGGAACAAGCCGTAGGCGCTCTGCTCGGTCACCGCGATGCGCACGCCCTCCCGGTCCACGTCCGCGACCGAGTGGATCGGCGATCCGGCCGGCACGATATACGTCGCCGGGATCTCCAGGTAGGCGGCGGTGAAGGCGATGTCAGCCGCGCGCTGCGGCTCGGCCCCGAGAAAGGCAACGTCCCAGGCATCGGTCCGCACTGCGTCGCCCAGCTTGCCGGCACTCTCGAAGCGGATGAACTCCACCGACACGCCCAGCCGCCGGCCGAGCTCCCGTCCGAGATCCGATGCGACGCCGCGAGGATCCGGCCCTGACGAGCCCGGCGTGACGAGCAGGAAGTTTCCATGGTTCAGTCCGATCCGGAGCTTGCCCGTCGGAGCCAGCTCGGATCGTACGGCAGGAGTGATTTCAGTGGCCATGGCGCCGGACGTTAGCACGAACAGGCCCACGCAGGCTATGCCCAGTCGCAGCATCCGAGTATTCTCCCTGATGAGGAGCCGCCATGACTGCCATGCCGCCGTCTCGCCCACCCCGGCCGACCACCCTCGAGATCGACCTCGATGCCGCCGCCGCGAACGTCCGTGCGGTGCGCCGGATGGTGGGCCCGGGCCGGAAAATCTTCGCCGTGGTCAAGGCCGACGGCTACGGCCACGGCGCCGCCGAGCTCGGGGCCGCCTTCGTCGCGAATGGCGCCGACGCCCTGGCGGTTGCGGATCTCGCGGAGGGTATCCGCCTCCGCCGGCACGGGATCGCCACGCCCATCCTCGTATACCCCAACTCGCTGCCCGAGGCCGCGCCGGACGCCATCGCCCACTTCCTCATCCCGACGCTCGTCGATCTCGACGCCGCGCGGGCGTATGCCGAGGCGGCCACGGGGCCGTGCGACGTGTTCGTCAAGGTCGACGTCGGGCTCGAGCGGCTGGGAGTGCCGGCCGAGCAGGCGGTGAAGACTGTCGCCGCCATGCTGGAGCTTCCGCACCTGCGCCTGGCCGGGCTCTGCGCCCACCCGCACGCGCCCTCCGGTGCCGACCCCGCCTACGCCGAGTGGCAGCTCGGACGGTTCACCGCGGTGGTCGACGAGCTGGAGGCGCGCGGTTTACATGTACCGATCCGGTTGCTCGCCGCCTCGCCTTTCGTGCTGAGGTTCCCCCAGACGTACCTCAACGCCGTCGATCCCGGACGGATGCTGTACGGCATCACGTTCCCAGGCGAGACGTCACCGGTTCCGCTGCGGCCGACGCTTCGGGCCCTCACCACGCGTGTCATCGCAGTCAAGGAGCTGACACCGCGCGAGCGCTTCGCCGAGCTGGCGCCGTTCCCGGTGACGGCGCCCATGCGACTCGGCGTGATCCCGATCGGCTCGGCCGACGGCCTCTCCTGGCTCCACGCCGGGCGGGTGCTCGTGCGCGGGCGCGCCGTCCCCATCGTCGGAGGCCCCTCGCTCGAGCACACGCGGATCGACCTGACCGAGGTGCCAGAGTCGCGCGTCGGCGACGAAGTCGTGATCATCGGCCGCCAGGGCGATGCCGAGATCACCGCCGCCGAGGTGGCCCAGACGCATGGCCTCGGGCTCCACCACGTCGCCACCACCGTCGGACCGCGAGTGGCCCGCGTCTACCTGGCGGGCGGCGCTCCCGTAAAGACGGTGACACTCGCCGGCGACGGCTGAGCCGCTCGATCAGCCCCGCGTCAGCGCCGCCTTCACCCGCTCCGCCCGGAACGGGACGGTCCGTAGCCGCACACCGGTAGCGTCGAAGACGGCGTTGGCGAGCGCCGCAGGGACCGGCGTCGACGCCGCCTCGCCCACGCCGAGTGGCGGCTGGTCCAGCCGCTGGATCAACTCGAACTCGAGTGCCGGCACCTCGGGAAAGGTGAGAATCGGGTACGAGCCCCAGTCGACGGTGGTCACGCCGTCACGGTTGTAGACGATCTCCTCGTGCAGCGTGCGGGAAAGCGTCTGGATGATGTTCCCCTCGAGCTGGCTCTGCACGCACGCCGGGTTGATCATGAGCCCGCAATCCTGAGCACACACCACCCGCGTCACGCGGATGCGTCCGGTGGCTCGCTCCACCGCCACCTCCATGCCCATGGCCACCAGCGTCTCCTCGTGCTTGTAGTGGACGTAGGCGATGCCGCGGCCCGTGAGCACGGCCGCGCGCGCATCGACGGGGCGCGGTGACGGCCGGGGCTGCCAGCTCATCCGCGCCGCCGTCCGGCGCAGCACTTCGACGCCGCGCGGGTTGGTGAGACGGCGCAGGCGAAACTCGACAGGATCGACGCGGGCCAGCGCCGCGATCTCGTCCACGAACGACTCGACCGCGAAGGTGTTGGCGATCTTCCCGGGCGCGCGAATGGCCGACGTGCGGAGCGGCGCGTCCGGAATCCAGTGCACGACGGCGTTGACGTTCGGCATCGTGTAGGGCGGATCGATGTTCTGGTAGATCAGCCCCGTCGATCTTCCCGGCGTCTGCTGGATGCCCGCG